>JAACJX010000065.1 GCA_014237545.1 Ardenticatenia bacterium
ACCATCGTTAGTGTAACCCGTTTGGCGGAGCGTCTCCAATGTCTTTCAGGGGAGATTAAGGTGAGGAGATGGAGAGCAGGGGAGCAGGGGGATGTGGCGCACGTCCACAGTGGGTCAATAGGTCAGCAAATCAGTATCCAGCAACCAGGGCGCTCGGATGAAAATTGACATCCGCGTCGCCAGTAGTCTGTCGTCTTGCGCCCTGGCGTCCTTGCGTTAACTTCTGGCGGCTGGGCTTGCCGTCGGGGGCAACCGCTCTAGTTCGGCGCCGGGTCGGCGATACGGACGGGGATCTCGCGCGGTTCGCAATCCGGGCGGTTGGCGGGGTCGGGGACGTCGACCAGGATGGCCTGCGGGTCAACGCGGTTGTTGAACTCGGTGATCTGTACGTCTTCATGGATCAACCCGGCCCACAGGGGTTGGGGGTTGCGGTTGCCGAACACGTCCACGACGCGAATGCCGCCAGTGATGAGGGCTCGTTTGCCGGGCATCAGGTAGAGTTGGCCGTCGATCTCTTCCAGTTCCGATCCCTTGCCCAGCGCCCAACGGTAGGGGTAGTTGGTCAGTTCGTTCTCGAAGCCGATGGCCGCCCGCCACGCGCCTGATTCGGTGAACCAGCCCAGCGTGTTGTAGTTCCAACCCGAATCGTATACCAGGCCAGGCTCGGGGCCGGTCGTGCGGATGGGCGTGTTGCCGTAGTTCTCGACCGTCATCGTGAACGTGATCGTGTCGCACAGGGCCACGGCCGTCGCGCTCCACTCCACGGTATCGCCGGTGGGCGGAGAGATGATGTTGGCCCGCGGCACGCCGCCGAACTGGATCGTCAACTCATTGGTCACCCGCATGCGCTGCCCTTCCAGGTCCTGTGCCTCGGCGACGATGGTATAGGTGCCGTCGGGCGGCGGTGTCTCGTCATTATCCACCCCACCCTCATAGTCATAGTAATGCCGGCCAGGCATGTTGGGAGGGATATCACGCTCCNGTTCGGCGATGGGCACTTCGCGGCCGTCGGGCAGCTGCAGGTAGACCCGCGCGCTGGCCACTTCCTTGGGCAGGTAGAATTGCATCAGCACCCGGTCGTCGATGCCGTCGCGGTTGGGCGTAAAGACGTCGCGGTCGATCGTGAAGTTACGCAACTCAGGTAGCAGCGGATCCGCGTCGGCGATGGTNATCGTCCCCTGTTGCCTTTCCGTGGCGCCGTCGAAGTCGGTGGCCTCGATTGTCCAGGTATACTCCCCGTCGCGCAACAGGCGGGATAGGATCTCGCCTTCAAACTGNTCNTCCGCCAGCCGGTAGCCGTCGACNACGCCGCTNAATAACACNTCGTACTCACCCGCGCCNCGGGCCTTTTCCTCGCGAAAGAAAAATCGGTCGCCGGCCGCGTCTTCGAAGAAGATGGAGACGGTGGCATTGCGCGCCAGCTCGTAGCGGATGGACGTGGCGTCGGTGACGCCGTCGGCGTTGGGCGTGATGACATCATCANGCACGACGACATCGCGCAGCAGCGAGTCGTCGCCGTTCAGCAGCCGGCCGCCGATCAAGACGGCCAGCAGGACGACGAGCGCGGCAATGGCAAGGACAAGGACAGGGGTGTAGCGTTTGGTCGACACAGCGGTAGTTTAACAGAGGTTGCGCGGGCTGTCAGAGACGATTAACCGTCGCTCACCCCACGACCCGNCGGCGGGANAGGCGACGGCCGACAAGCAGCGCCGCGGCGGCCAGCGCGATGACGATAGAGACGGCCGTGGCCACGGCCAGGCCGGTCTCCAGTCCGAAGAACGGGATCGCCCGGCTGTCAAGCCGCGTCAGTTCCAGCAGGCTGCGGCCGACGGCGTAGGCGATCAGATACAGCCCCATCAGCTCACCGGGCAGCAGGCGCTCGCTGTGCCGCCGGGCCAGCCGATATAGCACGAGGAACGTGATCAGGCTCCAGAGAGACTCGTATAGAAACGCCGGNTGGAAGCGTTCGAAGGCGGCATAATCGGGCAGGCGATAGATGGGGTCGATGCGAACCGCCCAGGGCAGGTCTGTGGGGCGNCCGTAAAGCTCCTGGTTGAAGAAGTTCCCCCAGCGGCCGATGGCTTGCCCCAGCGCCAGCCCCACCACCGCCAGGTCGGCCCAGGCCAGCAGGGGAATCCGGGCCCGGCGGGTATAGATGATCATGCCCAGCAAGCCGCCGGCCAGCCCGCCGAAGATNCCCAGGCCGCCGCCGCGAAAATTGAGCAAAAGCATCGGGTCACGGAAGTAGTCGATCGGCGAATAAATGCCGATGGCCGCCATGCTCGGCGACGGGGTCAGNACGTGGTAGAGTCGCGCGCCGATCAGGCCCAGGATCAAAATCCACATCAGCGCGTTCCAGACGTGATCGGGGTTCCAGCGTCGCCAGGGCGCGTCGGAGAGCCAACCCGGATCCACATCGGGGGCGGCGGCTAGGGCAGCGCCCACTTCGGCCACCTGCGGCTTTCTCAGGCCCAGCCGGCGCGGGTCCAGTCCAAGAGGCATGAGCAATTGGCCGAGCGTCGCGATCCGGCGCGAGGCGAGCAGGGTCACCAACTCGTCGGGCAGGCCGGCCTCCGCCAGCGGCCGNGCCCGAACATCCGCCGGCACCGCNGACTCGAAGGCTCGCTGGGCGCGTTCGGCCGCCAGCCGGGCGACCACCCACGCACCGAGGGCGACGCCGGTGACGATCCAGATGCCGTACCAGTAGACCGGCACGCCCAGNATGGAGAAGGCCGCCCGCGGCGGCGTCACGCCTGTGGCGAGATGATAGACGTATAGCCCGCCGGCCAGCGCCAGGATGAGGACGATGATGTACCAGTAGGGTTCGATGCGGCGCGACACGAAAAAGGTTTTGCCTCAGTCTCTNGATTGCTTCCAGACGGCCCACATGCGCTGGAAGAACGTGAAGTAGGTGAAGGCGGCCAGGATGCCCAGGGCGATCTGGGGCAGTTCCAGAGCCAGGAATACCACCAGGACGACATAGCGCTCCACGCGGCTGAGCACGCCCATCTTCGCCTGGAAGCCCAACGCCTCGGCCCGCGACCGGGCATAGCTGACCATGAGCGAGCCGGTGACAGCCAGATAGGCGACGGCCAGCATCAGCGGGTCAANCTGGCTGTAGTAGTAATAGATGAACCCGCCGAAGAGGACGATCTCGGCCAGCCGGTCGAGACTCGAATCGAGAAAGGCGCCGAAGCCGCCCTGCTTACGCCCGAGCTTGCGCGCCAATGCGCCATCGAGCGCATCCAGCGGCGACAGGAGGGCGATGGCCACGGCCGCCCAGCGAAACTCGCCGATGGCGATTAGATAAGCGAACAGGATGTGGGTCAGAAACCCCAGGACGGTCAGGAAGTCAGGGCCCAGTTTGAAACGGGCCAGGACATCGACAACGGGGTCGATAATGAACTTGGTGCGCGCCCGCAACTGGTCGGTTATCGTGGCGCGGGGCGGAACGGGTTGTTCTTGCGACATTGGATGCTACCCCACAGGCCGGATGCTAGCGGATGCGCGGGAAGCTGTCAAACAGCTCCGCGTGCCGGTAGCAAAACAGGCCGGGGAATTCAAGCACCCCCGGCCTGTGTTCAAAAGCGTGATTGCGGCAAAGATGTAGGGCGGCCGTTTCGGCGCGGCCGCCGTCTTCTCCCCTCTCAACGAGAGTTTGAGGGCAGGATGCCGGCCAAGACACAATCCGGATTCGCCCGGCGCGCCCGGCGGCCACACCGCCTCATTCAAACGACTCCTAGCGGCGCAGCGATTCCTGCAGCGCGCTCATCCGGTTGGAGACGCTGTCGTCGACGACGCGATCGCCCACGCGGACAACCAGGCCGCCCAGGATCGACGGATCGACCTTGAACTGGACATCCCTGATCCCCAGCATCTTGGCCGCGGCGTCCTTCTCGGCGTCCGTCAGCGGCAGAGCGCTGGTGACCTCGGCCTTGTCGCCCGTCAGTTCGGACACGCCGGCCGGCACGCGGCTGAAGAAATCGTTGATCAACTGGTGCTGGCGCTTCTCATCGAGCGATTCGCCGACCAACTTGTTGGCGGCGGCGATGGAGATGGCCGCCACCTGGCCGCGCAAATCGGCCAGAATGCGGTTGCGCTCCTCGGTGGCCTCGGTCTGAGCATTGGCGAGAATAGCGCGAGCGTCTTCGCGAGCCTTGTGCTCGACGTCCTTCGCGGCGCCCTCGGCGGCCACGACCGCCTCGCGGCGGAGGTTGGCGGCTTCGGCGCGGGCTTCATCCAGGATCCGCTTGGCCTCGGCGTCGGCGTTTTGCCGGGCGATTTCCGCCTGTCGCGCGTCTTCCAGGCCCTTGGCGATGCGTGCCTTCCGTTCGTCCAGCACGCGCAACATCGGCTTGTAGACGAACGCGGTCAGGATCAACAGCAACGCGGTGATACCCAGAATCTGCGTGATCAGGTAACCTAAGTTAATACCTAATGCTTCCATAAGTAGTCCTCATCCAAATTGGTCAGTGTAGACCAAGTTCCGGGTATCCTCTTAGAACACGAACAAAATAATCAAAGCTACGACCAGGGCGTAAATAGCGACAGCTTCCGTGAAAGCGATACCCAGAATCATGTTTGTCTGGATATTGCCGCTCGCGTCCGGGTTGCGGGCGATACCTTGCACAGCACCACCAACGAGAATACCGATACCGGCGCCGGCGCCGATGGCGCCCAACATAGCCAATCCCGCGCCGATAGCCTTCAGGCCTTCCGCGAGTGCTGCAGCTGATAATTCATCCATGTGTTAGTCCTCCGATAGACTTTGAATATTATTTACAAAATTTTGGTGTGTTGGACAATAAGGGTTTTCGCCCCTATATGCCCGTTCTTATTAGTGATGCTCTTCCCCACCGCCGTGATGCTCGGTGGCGCTGTTCATGAAGATGAGNGTCAGCAGGGCGAAGACCAGCGCCTGGATGACACCCACGAACAATTCCAGCCCAAAGAACGCCAGGTTCGCCACCGACAGGATGTAACCCATGACGAAAAGCAGAACCATACCGGCGAACATATTACCGAGAAGACGGAAGGAGAACGAAATAACTTTTGATATNTCGCTGACCAGTTCCAGGATACCGACGGCGGGGTCAATCGCCTTGATCGGGTCGCCCTTGACCTTATCGACCCAGTTCTTCTCTAGGAACGGGAAGAACTTGTTCAGATAGCTGAAGCCCAGGTGCTTGAAGCCATAGTACTGGACCATGACCATGGCGATGAGGGCGAAGGCCAGGGTGAAGTTCAAGTCGGTGCTGGCCGGGCGCAGGAAGGGTACAATCGTCCAGTCCGCGGCCTCGATATTGCGGCCCATGGCGTAGCCGTGGGAGTCGCGCTCGATCGGCGCGCCCTCCACGGCATTCTCGGCGCGGATCAGGAACAGGCCATCGCGCAGGCCCCAGGCATTTTTCTCATCCTCGGCCAGTTCGGCCTCGTGCATGGCCTCTTCTACCGCCGCTTCATCGACATCGAGGCCGGCTGCCTTGGCAGCGTTGATAAGTTCCTTTTCCACCTTCAGCGCCGTAAAGTGCGGCTTGTGCTCCCAGATGCCGATGCTGTCGTAGCCAGGAATGAGGCCCATCCAGTTGGAGATCAGGATGATCAGGATGAAGCTCATGAAGTAGGGGAAGAATTCCTTCACCTTCGGGCCGGCGATGTTCTGGGCGAAGTTGTAGGCTCCCTCGAGAATCATCTCGAACACGTTGTAGAAGCCGGTCGGCACTTCGTCGGCCGTGCGCGAGCCGGCGCGCAGAACGACTATCAGCAGCAGCACGACGAGCCANGCCACCAACGNGGCCACAAATGTATTGAGCANGCCGGCGTTGTTGAATAAAAAGGCCGGCATTAACCCNTCGGTGCCCGGATACGGCTCGCCGGGCAACTGGATGAAGGGCAAAACGGGCTTTGTATAGGCGATGACCGAGCCAAAGACGATCATCAGAACTATGAGGAGCAGAATGATATAGCGCTTCTTCATATTGCGGTCTTGTCCTTGTCTTCCTGGTTTATCTGCTCGACGGTCTTGTTCGCCTTGCCCACCATCCACAGGCTGATGCGCACCATGGCGTAGAGAGTGACCGGAAAACTGCCGAGCATGAATATGACGGTGAAGATCTTGCGCTCATTACCAAGAAAGTCGTCCAGAAACCATCCAGCGCCAAAGGCGACGCCGATGATGACGAGGGCGACTATTCCGGTTACGCACCCCACCTGACCCACCGTATTGGTCAGGGCGGCCGCTTGTCTGAGATTCGGATCTTGAGACACGTCTGATTGTTTAGGTTAGCTTGCGCATTGTATCACAATCGATCTTCTGGTCAATTAAACCGGAGAAGAAAGCCGCGGCCGCTTGCCGGGTCAGTTCGAATGCGGGTCCTGCGACAACACCGAGATAGATAATAAATGCCGCCGAGACGACCAGCCCGACCTGCGCCGCGCGCGAGACCGGGATGGAAACGTCGTCTTCGTCCGAACGGTACAGGTACATGTACTTAACGACCGTCAGGTAGTAGTAGAGGCCGATAAAAGCATTGAGGATGCCGATGAGGGCCAGCCACCACATTCCCGCGTCCACGGCCGCCTTGAACAGGAAAAACTTGCCGAAGAACCCGGCCGTCGGCGGGATGCCGCTGAGCGACAGGATCGCCAGCAACATTACCAGCGCCAGGAACGGCGACCGGCGATTCAGGCCGGACAGGTCCTTCAGGTCGTCGGAATGGGTCGCGTTGCTGACCATGACGATCACGCCGAAGGCGGCGATATTGGTGAAGACGTACATCAGCAAGTAGAACATCGACGCGCCGGAACCGTCCTGTGTCAGCGTCACCAGACCGATGAGCGTGTAGCCCGCCTGGGCGATGCTGGAGTAGGCCAGAAGGCGCTTGATGTTGTTCTGGAAGATGGCGACCAGGTTACCCAANGTCATGGTGATGATGCTCATCGCCACGAGCATGGCCCACCATTCCGACGANGCCTCTGCCGGGCCNAAAACGCCGGCCAGGAACACGCGCAGNAAGACGGCNAAGCCGGCCGCCTTCGAGGCCGTGGACAGGAAACCGGTGAAGGGCGTCGGCGAGCCTTCGTACACATCGGGCGTCCAGAAGTGGTAGGGGACGATCGACGTCTTGAAGGCGAANCCGACGACGATGAGCACGGCCGCCAGCAGGAGCAACGGCTGGACCACGGCGATCTGCTCGCCACTGAAAAGATTGCCGATCAGGTATAGATTGGTCTGNCCCGTCACGCCGTAGAGCAGGCTCATGCCGTAGAGCATCACCGCCGTGGTGAACGCGCCGTAGACGAAGTACTTCATGCCGGCTTCGGCCGAGCGCGTCTGGCCGCTGTAGAACCCGGCCAGCAGGTAGGACGAGATGCTGGCCGTCTCCAGCGCCACATAGATCATGATCAGGTCGGTCGANGCNGCCATNAGACTGAAGCCGATGGTGGCCGTGATCAGCAGCGCGTAATACTCGATCTTCTGCAGGCGCGGCACGTCCATCGACATGAGGGANGTGAGGAAAAGNGCCGAGAAGAACATGAGGCGAAAGACGAACGTNACCAGGTCNTTGCGCATCATGCCGCCCCAGAAGACGCTCTCTTCCATCGCCCAATCAGCGCTCGGCTGGCCGAACAGCCAGTAGAGCCCGACGGTCAGCAGGAGCACAGCCAGCGCGCCCCAGGCGGTGAACAAGCCAACCTGTCGCCGGTCGGCTGGTTTGAACAACTTGTCAAATACCAGCACCATGAACAGGATGACCAGCAAGCCGATCTCCGGGGCAAGGGCCAATACCCACGAAAGGGTAATATTGGGACTCACTTATGCACCTCCCAACCAGGCCATTACGTTGGCCGCGACGATCTGTATCATATGTTGAGCGGCCCCGGTAATGGACCCGCCGTGGAATTGAGCCGCTTGCTGCGCCTCCTGCAACCGGCCGACGACCGGCTCCATTCCCGATTCGACAATGGGCGCAATCACAACCGGGAAAACGCCGATGACGATCAGGATAATGGAGAACATGAGGAGGGTGAATTTGTCGATGCTGAGCAACGGCCGCATGTCGTGCCATTTCTCGGCCTCATATTCACCGAAGAAGACGGAATGGACGGCTCGCAAAATATAGGCGGCGGTGATGATGATGCCCAGGATGGCGATAACGGCCACCAGCCCGTAGTAATTCGATGGATTCAGGCCGAACACCGCGTTCAGGTCNATGCCGCGCCCCTGCCACACCCCCAGGAAGATGGGAAACTCAGCCAGGAAGCCCGACAGGCCGGGCATACCCATGGAGACGAGACCGCCGATGATGANGGCGACCACCGTCCAGGGCAGCGCGCGGCGCATGCCGCTCAGTTCGTCCATGTTACGAGTATGGGCCCGGTCGTAGATCATGCCGACGACGGAGAAGAAGAGCGCCGTCATCACGCCGTGGCTGACCATCTGGATGCCCGCGCCGGTGAAACCGACGAGGGTCATGGCCGCGAAGCCCATCGAGACAAGGCCCATGTGGCTGACCGATGAGTAGCCGATCAGGTACTTCATGTCCTTTTGGCGCATGGCGATCAGCGAGCCGTAGATGACGTTAACAAGGGTCAGAATCAGGATGAAGGGCAGCCAGTAGACCGCGCCCTCGGGCAATAACTGGATGCCGACGCGCATGGAGGCGTAGGCGCCCAGCTTCATCAGCACACCGGCGTGGATCATCGAAACGGCCGTCGGCGCGGCGACGTGGCCGTCGGGCGACCAGTTATGGAACGGCCACAAGCCGGCCAGGATGCCGAAGCCGATGAACAGCGGCATGAACCAGATGCGCTGCACGTCCCAGGGNAATGTCGCCTCCGACCAGACGCGCAAGTCGAAGGTGCGCAGCGCCTCCCCACCCTCCACGGGTGTGAAGTAGAGCACCAGAAAGGCGATCAGGGAGATGAAGCTGCCGATGAGCAGGTATAGCGTCAACTTCATGGCCGCGTACTCGCGCGATACCTTCCACCCCCAGACGACGATCATGACGTACATGGGCAAGACGGCCAGCTCATAGAAAAAGAAGAGCAAGAAGCCATCGACGGCCACAAAGACGCCGTGAACGCCGGCCACCAGGAGCATGAAGAAGGCGTAGAACTCGCGCGGCCGGTCGTCGATGCTCCACGAGATCAGGACGCCGCCCAGGCCAACGATGGCNGTCAGCAGCACCAGCGTAGCGCTGAGGCCGTCGACGCCGACGATGTAGTTCAGGCCGATGCTTGGCACCCAGGGGTGCTGTTCGACAAACTGGAGCGATTCACTCCAGGGCGTGCCGGCCGGGGGCAGGTTCTGATAGGTCGCCACGTAAACGTAGAGCGACAGGATCAGGCCCAGCACCATGGCCGCCAGCCCTAACATGCGCGCGTTCTCTCCGCGATCCTTGGGCAACATGAGGATCACGATCGCGAAGAAGATCGGCGACAGGGCGATGATTGACAGAAACGGGAATTCCATAGCTTTCGTCCGGCTCCAGCGACTAGCTGAAGAGTTTGGTCACCGTGTCGTTGATCACAGCCAGCAACCACTGCGGCCAGATGCCCAGACTGAGCATTAGGGCCATCAGCGGCCATATGACAAGATGTTCGCGCAGCGTCATCTGGGGCAGCCCGGCCCATTCNGGCTTGAGNGGGCCGTGCAGCGTCTCGCCGATCCCCTTCAGGATGTAGGCGCCGGTCATCAGCAACCCGAGCATCGACAGCGCCAGTTGGATGGTGAACACCGGCCACGCGCCGCGCGCCACCAGGAACTCGCCCACAAACCCGTTGAGGCCGGGCAGGCCGAGCGAGGCCATGCTGGTGAAGATGAGGATCATGCCGTAGATGGGCATGATGGTCCAAATGCCGCCGTACTGTTTCAGGTCGCGCGTGTGCGTGCGCGAGTAGATGACGCCGACGAGGAAGAACATCCCCGCGGCCGAGAGTCCGTGATTAAACATTTGCATCACCGCGCCGTTGGTGGCGATGATGGCGCTGTAGCTGAGCTCTTCCGAGTTGCCGGGCAGCCCGTAGACGTAGGCCATGACGGCGATACCCAGGACCACGAAGCCCATATGGTTGACCGAAGAATAGGCGACCAACCGCTTGAAGTCCCACTGGCCGAAGGCGGCGTACGCGCCCAGGACGATGCTGAGCATGCCCAGGATGGCCAGGATGCCGGCCGTCGCCGTGGCCTGCCCCGGGAAGAGCGGGATCACCAGGCGAATGAAGCCATACGCGCCCAGCTTCAGCAAGACGCCGGCCAGGATCATCGAACCGGCGGTCGGAGCCTGGGTGTGCGCGTCGGGCAGCCAGGTGTGGAATGGCCAGATGGGCACTTTGATGGCAAAAGCGATGACGAAAGCCCAGAAGGCGATACCCTTCACAAGATCGACCGACAGGCCGGTATTGGGCAGCACGCCGCCCGCCGGCAAGTTTACCCAGACGTTCATCAATTCGGGGATATCGAACGTCCCCATGGAGATACCCATCACCTGGATAGCCAGCANCAGGCCCAGGCTACCGGCCATGGTGTAGATGATGAACTTGAACGACGCGTATTCCCGGTCCTTGCCGCCCCACAACTTGATCAGGAAGTACATGGGCACGAGGCCGAACTCCCAAAAGATGAAGAAGATGATCAGGTCGAGCGAGGCGAAAAGACCCAGCATCGCCGTCTCCATGAGGAGGAAGAGGAACATGTAGGTGCGCACGTTCTCCTCGATCTCGAAGGAGGCCAGAATGGCCAACGGCGTCAGGATGACCGTCAGCAACACCATCGCCAGGCTAATCCCGTCGAGGCCGATGTGGAAGCTGGAGCCGATGGACGGGAACCAGGGCAGCATCGTCTCGAACTGGAGCCCGGCATCCACGCGGTCGTAGTTGAACCACATGATGAGGCCCAACACGAGCGGCACAAGGCTGAAGATCAGCGCCAGCCGCCGGATGGTGTTCTTCGCGTCGTCGGGCATCACGAAGATGANGAGCGACGCGACCACCGGGAAAAAGATGGTCAGTATCAGAAGATTGTTGAGAATAGCGTCCATAGTCTAGTCGCCAATCGGTACTCGGCCGGCCCTCATTAGAATATATTGGCCAGCCAGCCGCTGTTGATCAATAGAATGACTATCGCCAGCGCCGTGGCGATAAAGACCGATATCAGGGCGTATTCCTGCACCNTGCCGGTCTGCAAGTAGCGGAACTCCTTGGCCACGGACAGGAACTGGTCCTTGATCCAGTCCACGCCGCCGCTGATAACCACTTCCTCAAAGCGCTTGAAATACGCGCCCAGGGCATAAGTCGTGCGGGCCACGAAGTGGAGTATGCCGTCGATGATGCCTTTATCGATGAACTCGTAGGCCACGCGCTCGGAGAACCAGGTCGTCGGCTTGATGAAGAGCGTGTTGTAGAGGCCATCCCAGCCCCACTTGTTGTTCAGGAAGCGATGGGCCGGNCCAAGGGTNTTGACCATGGGATCGGTCTCGCCGGCTTCCAGCGGCCGCCGGGCGTANACCCACCAGCCCAGCGCCANGCCACCCAGGGCCACGGCGAGCGACGTGACGAGTGGAANCCACGACCANGGCAGCGTCTCGATTTTGTGCGCCACAAGCCCCAGTTCGTACAACTCCGTCATCAGATGGTANTACATCGCNCCGGCGTAATGATGGAAGAAGTTGTAGAAAATGCCGTCCGTTCCCAGGAAGCGGTCGGGAATGCCCGCCCAGCCCACNGCGACGGCGAAAATGGCCAGNATCACAAGCGGGACGGTCATGAACGGCGAGCTCTCGCTGGCGTGCTCGGCCAGAGCCGTGCGCGGCTTGCCGAGGAAAGTCAGGCTGATCTGGCGCATGGTGTAGAAGGCGGTCAGCAGCGCCGCCGAGGCCAGCGTGATGAAGATGACCAGGGCCAGCAGCTTCTCGTCGTGGGACCATTGGTACCACGCGTCGGCGAAAATCTCGTCCTTCGACCAGAAGCCGGCGGTGATGAACGGAAAGCCCGACAGCGCCAGACCGCCGATGAGGAAGGTCCAGAAGGTGATCGGCATCTTCTTGCGCAGGCCGCCCATGTTGCGCATGTCCTGCGGGTCGTGATGGTGGTCGTGGACGTGCACCGCGCCGTGCTCCATACCGTGGATGACGGAACCAGAGGCCAGGAAGAGCAACGCCTTGAAGAAGGCATGGGTGATCAGGTGGAAGGCGGCGGCGACGTACGCGCCCAGGCCGATGGCCGCGACCATGAACCCCAGCTGGGAGATGGTCGAATAGGCGAGGACGGCCTTCACGTCATATTGGGCCACGGCGATGGTGGCGGCCATGATGGCCGTGAACGCGCCAATGCCGGCGATGACCAGCCCCACCCATGGCGCGCCTTCGATGCTGACGGCGATCATTGGGAAGATGCGCAGCAGCATGTAGATGCCGGCCGAGACCATGGCCGCCGCATGGATGATGGCGCTGACCGGCGTCGGGCCTTCCATCGCGTCCGGCAACCAGACATGGAGCGGCCACTGGGCTGACTTGCCGACCGTGCCGGTGAAGAGCAGCAGGGTCATGATGCCGAGGCCGGCGAACCCGACCAACTCGATGACGTGCTGGAATTTCTCGGCGGTGAAGGCCTCGCTGAAGTTCAGCGTGCCGAAGGTCGTCCACATGAAGACGATGCCCAGTAACATGACCACATCAGCCACGCGGGTAGTCATGAACGCCTTGACGGCCGCCTTGCGCGGCGGAATGCGTGGGATGGGCATGTCCTTCGGGTCGGGATACTCGCGGGCATACCAGAAGCCGATGAGCGAGTAGGAACAGAAGCCCATCAACTCCCAGGCGACAAAAAGCAAGAGCAAATTGTCGGCCACGGTGAGCAAGAGCATGGAGCCGCCGAAGAGGGACATGTAGCCGAAGAAGCGCGCCAGCAGCGGCTCCTCGGTCATGTCGTGTTGCGGCTCGCCCTTGTGCTTGCCCAGGCCATGGCCCCAGTTGTGGTAGCCAACGCTGTAGATGAANATCATCGTCGTGGCCGTGGAGACCATCAGGAGCATGATCGCGTCAAGCGGATCGACGACCACGCCGATCCTTAACCATTGGCCCTGGAAGAAATCGCCCAGGGGAATCCAGTCGATCATGCTGGATACCTGCACCGGGTGTTCTTCCAGCGCATNCAGGTCGCGCGTGAGAACGTTGATTGCCACCGTCCAGCTCATGACGAGCGAGCCGATGATCGCGATCCAGGCGATGACCCAGCTTAGCGTCCGGTTGCGATGGGCAAACAGCGCGATGATGAAAAACGCCAGGATGGGCAGCGCTGGAATCAACCAGGTCATTAATTGGAGTGTCTGCTCGTTCATAGGCAGTACCGGGAAATTAGGAATTACGAATTATGNATTAGGAATAAAGAGGGCAGCTACCCATTCGTTGGTTCCTGTTTCCAGTCCTAAAAAACCGTAATTATTAATTCCTAATTCCTAATTCTTTAACGTGTCCANTTCTTCGGCGACGACCGAATCGCGATTGCGGTAGACGGAAATAATCAGAGCCAAGCCGACGGCCGCCTCGGCCGCCGCCACAGTCAGCACAAACGTCGCCCAGACCAACCCCACGGAGCGATCGGGGGTCAGATAGCGCCAGAAGGCGATCAGATTAATGTTGACGGCGTTGAGCATCAACTCGACGCCCATCAGGATAGCGATGGCATTGCGCCGCGCCAGCACGCCGAACAGACNAACAGAAAAAAGCGCCGCGCTCAACAGCAAGTACCAGGAAAGAGGAATCATAGGTTGTCCTCCTCGCCGCTGCGCGGCCAGGCGATGATGATGGAACCGACCAGCGCCGCCAGCAAGAGAACGGACGCAATCTCAAACGGTAAAACGTAAGCGTCGGCGCTGACGAACGAGCGGCCCATGCGCGCCACGCTGCTGTCGATGATGGCCGGGTCAACCTGCGGCGCCGCGCCGAGAAGCGTTTCGGTGCTAGGCGCCAGGGGATAGAGCCGGCCGATGACGACGAACAGGATGATCATGGAAATGAGCGTGCCGATAAAGGCGGCGATCACCTGCGAGTTGAAAGGCGTNTCGCGGGTCTGCATCAGGCGGCGAGTCATCATGATGGCAAAAATGATCAGGATGGAGATCGCGCCGATATAGACCAAAAGTTGGGCCATGCCCAGAAAACCCGCCTCGAGGAGAACGTAAATCCCGGCCACGCCCAAGAAGCTCACCATCAGGGCCAGCGCCGCGTGGAACAGGTTCCGTATCGTGACGACGACGATGGCCGAGGTTAGCGTGACGGCGGCTAGGATAAAAAAGATAATCTGCTGGCTCATGCTTGCGCCTCAGTATGATTTTATAATTAGTGCACCGGCACCGTGATCGGCTCCCGCCCGCCCAGCGGCATATCCCCATGGTCGTCGTGGGCCGCCGGCCCATGGTCGGAGGGCCCGTGGCCGTGGTCGTCCGGATAGAGGATCTCGCGGCCGCCGGGGCCGTCGCCGCCCGACATTTCCTGGCGGAATTTCCGGCCGCGCCGCCGCAAAATNTCCAGCGTGCCGAGTCCCACAACGAGATTCAGCGCCAGGTGAATGGCCATGCGCGCCACAGTGCTGGTGCCGTCGGGGATCAACTTGTCGACCAGGGCGACGAAGAAGATGAGCACCAGCGACACCGGGACCAGGAATTTCCAGTTGTAGTTGAGAATCTGGTCGACGCGGACACGCGGCAGGGTGGCGCGAATCCAGTCGTAGATGAAATAGAGCAGGAAGGTCTTGGCGAAGAAGGCGATCAGGCCAATGAGACGGCCGTAGGGGTAGCCATCGGCGCTGACCCAGTTCTCCAGGCCAAAGAAGCGATAGCCGCCCAGATAGAGCGTGACGAACATACCCGACCAGAAGAGGGTGTTCACGAACTCGGCCAGGAAGAACATGCCGAACTTCATGCCGCCATACTCAATATGGAAGCCGGCGATGATCTCCGACTCCGCCTCCAGCAGGTCAAACGGCGTGCGGCCGGTTTCGGCCAGCGTCGAGATGTAGAAGATAATGGCCGATAAGGGCGCGAACAGGAGAAACGGGATCGACTGCGCGGCGACGATGCCTTCGGTCGACATCGTACGGGCCAGGATAATCGGCACGAGCAGCGCCAGGATCATCGGCACTTCGTAGCTGACCATCTGGGCCACGGCCCGGAACGCACCCAACAGGGCATACTTATTATTCGATCCCCATCCCGCCAGCAGCAACACGATCACCGACGCCGAGCTGATTGCCATGACGAAGAAGACACCGATGTTCAGATCGGTGCCGATGACGCCGGGGGCGAAGGGCATGACGGCCCAGACCAGCAGCGCGGCGATAACGGTCAGTATGGGGGCGGCGTTGTAGGAGATCCAGTCGGCGCCGGAAGGATGGATAACTTCCTTCACCAGCAGCTTGATCACGTCGGCCACGGTCTGCAACAGGCCATAGCGGCCGCCGACGCGGTTGGGGCCGACACGGTCCTGCATGCGGGCGACGACCTTGCGGGTCAGCCAGATCAGAAAGATGACGATCAGCAGGCAGAACGTCGAGAGCAGCACGACGCCACCGATATCGATCAGCAGCTCCGTGCCCGGCCCTGTGCCGAAGTTACGGCGAATGAAATCGCCCAGGCTCAGTGACAGAAGACTCTTTAACAGGTCAAGAATATTCATAGCGGTCGCGCCTTTATCATTTCAGGGGTGAGTGACGGTTGCTGGGCAACCGCGCACAAAATCCCTCCTGTCAATGTTGGGTGGTGGGCGCTAGACCCACTCCAGAACTCCGCGGCTCCAGGCATAAATCAGACCGTCGGCCAGAAGGAAAATAAATAACACGGTCGCGCCGATCGCAAAGAGATCGAGCTGACCATAGGCGGCGGCGATGGGGAACAGAAAGACGGCTTCGATATCGAAAACCACGAAGACCAGGGCGTAGATGTAATACTGGACCTTGAACTGGATCCAGGTATCGCCGACGGTCTCGATGCCGCACTCGTAGGTCTGTTGCTTAATAGGATTTGGCCGGTGCGGACCGAGCAAACGGTTCAGCACCACAGGGGCCAGAGGGAATATGGGCGAAAGCGCCACAAAAACTGCGATGTATTGCCAATCAGCCTGCACAGTGGTTCCTCATCCTCTCCTGGAAGGTAGAGCGTGATTGTGAAATTCCTCTCATTTATAGCACATGAAGTTAATAGCGCAACAAATGACAACGCGGCCGCGGGGCTGTTTCGGCCGTTTGTGAGTGGGGTTTGGCAACGACTGACAGTTGGTTTACCATTGGGNTGTTCGGCGACGCGCCCGCTCAGCCGATTCTTTTATTTTAGGAAGTACTATGCTTGAATCGCCCCCCGATACCCAACGCATCATGGTGGTGGATGACAACACTTACACCTTGCGCATCGTCCAGCACACCCTGGAGCAGGCCGGCTACGAGGTTTCTACGGCTATCTCCGGCCCGGAAGCATTGAAGCTGATCAACCGTCATGGCCTGCCCCACCTGGCCATCGTCGATCTGCATATGCCCGACATGAGCGGCTTCGAGTTTTGCCGCACCATCCACGAGTTTAGCGACGTGCCGGTGATTATGCTGACGGCCGTCAACACCGAGGAGACCGTCATCGAAGGTCTGGAGGAGCACGCCGAGGACTACATGGTCAAGCCGTTCAATCCGCCGGAACTGATCGCCCGCGTGCGACGCGTGTTGGCCCGGATGGAAAACTACACCTATACACTGGAGTCCACAACGCGCATCGACAACCGGCTGCTGATCAATTTTCCCCTGCGCGAGGCGACAGTCGATGGGGAGGCCGTCTCGTTGACACCGACGGAGACCAAGCTGCTCTACATCCTCGTGCGCAACGCCGGGCGCATTGTCACCACCGATTTCCTGCTCAACCGCATCTGGCCGCTGCAGGAAGCCCGAGAAGACCGACTACATGTCCACGTCCACCGGCTGCGCGGCAAGATTGAACAGGACCCCAACAACCCGGTCTATATTCTGGCGGAGCGGGGGGTCGGGTACACGTTCCAGAACCTGAGTTAAATAATCGGGCAAGCCAGGAGGATAATCAAATGGGCTTTTTTAATAGACTGTTTGGAAAGAACAAAAAAGATACGACAGCAAAAACGTCTGTACCGAACAATAAATCTTCAAAGCCATCTTCACCGAGGAAACCTACAGGCTATAAGTACTATGCCTTGCTTGAAGCCCTCACTGTAATAACACCTTCTGATACCAATGAGGAGTATCGAAAATTAGCCTCCTCACAAGAAAGACTCCAAAGAGCAGTGAGCAAGTGGGAGATGGCTAGAGAAATATCGAGTTGGGCAAGGAAGATACCAGGCCGCA
>JAACJX010000130.1 GCA_014237545.1 Ardenticatenia bacterium
ACCGTGCCCAGCAGGAGCCGCAGCGCGTCGACGGCAGCGCCGTCACCCTCTTCCTTCTGCCCGCGGCCGACCCAGCGGGCAGCAGCCAGGGCGGCCGCCTCCGTGGCCCGCACAAGTTCCAAGGCCAGATTTCGATCCGGTGCTTCAGACATGGTTCGCCTCCTGGGACATATTTATGCCATCTTTGCCGAAGTATACTTCAGATTGGCACATCGTTGAACCTTATGCCATGAAGTTCCAGGGCTTTGCCAAAGGCCGATTATCCGCCATGGGAACGCGGAGACGCCGAGAGAGGCGCGGAGATAAATAGCTTAACCTCGACGCGCTCGTTCTAANATACGAAGTANAGGGCTNGAGGATGACTCGGGCGTTGGAATTTTCCCTGGCCATTCTTTACCAAAGTCCTGGAACTAACCGATAGCGCGTTTGGCGGGCGTAGGCCTCGTAGCCGGGTAACTCTTCCCGCAGCGTTTGGTCCTCTTTGGCCGTCCGCCAGATGAACAGGNNCGCCAATATGGTNGTGGGTATGGCCATCCACCACGAGCCGAACGCCAGCGGGTCGAACAGGCAGCCGATGATCGTCGTGGTGTACATCGGGTGGCGCACGTAGCGGTAAGGGCCATCGGTGATGACGTGGTGGCCACGTTCCGTCTCCACCCGCACGGTCGTAGCCGCATAAGCGTTGACGTTCATCACCCAATAGGGCATGAATGACGATGGCACCAGGCCGATCAGGCCCACAATTTGCATCCACAGCGGAACGTTCGACCAGTCGAACCGGTGATCCAACCCGGCCACCACAAACGCGCNCAGGACCATCGGGATGGTCAGCGCGCCAAACAGCTTATCGAAGGNCTTGGTGTTNTCCGAGGCGCGGCCGCGCNCATTGACGATCTCCGGATGCCTGCGGGCCACGTAGAGGCCGGCTGTGAGGATCGAAAAAANAAACAAGNCCAGATAGGCCCACGCATTCCACCAGCGCCAAGTGCCGGCCGGAATGAACAGGCACAGCGCATAAATGACGAGCATCAGGAAAACCTGGACGAGCCGCCGGCGGCCGTCGGCATTCAGACGCGGCTGTGACCCCTTTGCCGTAATTTGTGACATCGCTCCACCTTCCTTGTGGCCGGGCGGGTTTGGCTCCCCCGGCGCTAANCNATGCCCCTATTATACACTGGACCCGCGCATTGATGACGCTCTGGCGCCATCCGTCAGGCGTGCGCCAACGCCGTGCGCGCCCGCTCGCGGCCCTGGGCCGTCAGCGCCAGGTCGCCGTTCGACCGCAGCACCAGCCCGCCGCGCTCCGCCTGGTCAACCACGGTTGACGCGAATTCCGGCTCCCAGCGCATGTGGTAATAGAGATGATCGACCCGGCACTCCCGCTCCATCTGCGGCGTATTCTCGTGGTTCAGCAGGTGAATCGCCAGCGCGGTCTGGGCGAAATCCCAGCGCTGCCGGCCGCGCCGCACCGATTGCGCCAGCAGCCCGCGCTCCGGCGCCAGCAGGAACACGCCCAGGAACAACACGCCCAGCATCGTGGCGATCGATCCGGCGATGTTGGCGTCGAGGAACCAGGCCATCCAGAAGCCGGCGATGGCCCCGGCTGCGGCCAGCGCGGCGCTGTAGAGCAGCATCCGGCTCAGGCGATCGGTTAGCAGGTAGGCCGCCGCCGGCGGCGTGATCATCAGGGCGNCGACGAGGATGGAGCCGACCGCGTCGAACGCGCCGACGGCCGTGACGGACACCATGAGCATCAGGCCGTAATGGATGAGAGCCGGGGAGAACCCCAGCGCGGCCGCCAGACCAGCATCGAATGTTGTCAGTTTCAGCTCTTTGTAGAACAGGGCGATCAGCGTCGCGTTGGCGATGAGGGTCAGGCCCATGATCACCATGCTGCGGGGCAAGTCCATGCCAAGAATATCGACGCGGTCGAACGGGGCAAAGGCCAGCTCGCCCAGGAGCACGGCGTCGACGTCCAGATGGACGCCGCGGGCGAAACGGGAGATCAGGATGACGGCCACGCTGAACAGCGCCGGGAACACCAGGCCGATGGCCGCGTCTTGCCGCACAAGGCGCGTGCGCATCAGCAACTCGACGAGGCTAACGGTTACAACGCCNATCGCCGCGGCGGCCAGAACCAGGAACGGCGATTCCAGGCTACCCGCCACGAAGAAGCCCAGGACGATACCCAGCAACACGGTGTGGCTGATAGCGTCGCTCATCATGGCCATGCGCCGCAGGACGAGGAACACCCCCGGCAAGGCGCAGGCGACGGCNACGACGACGGCGATGATTTGAATTTCAGTTGATGCGCTCATAACGCACTTCTTCCTTTGAAATCACGATTTGTGANAATTAATNTTTCGTGTAGCAGAATTCTCAACACGTTCATAATCCTACGTCGGCTTGAATAGGGCAGGGGGTCTATCCCTGCTCGTGCGTCCGGTTGGATACGCCCAACTCNCGCGCGCGGCCGACGCCTTTGTCCGTCAGCGCCCAGTTATCGGGCGAAGTCTGGCTCACCAGGCCATCGGACTCCAGTGCCCGCAGGCTGTTACGCACGCCGCCCTGATAGCGGTTCATGGCCCGCAGCACCNCAACGTGGTGGGGGTGACGCGGGTCAGCGTGCTGGGCNCCCAGGTCATAAAGACCCGTCAGGACAGCCTGCGTACGCAGCGTGCGGCGGTTGCGCTGCTGCCGNNACCAGCTCCATAGCAGCCCGCGGCTTGCGCCGAAGAGCAGCGANANCAGAACGATTGCCGACACGACCAGGACGACCACCGGGCCGGTNGAAAGCCCCGCGCCCAGGCTGCTGATGAACGCCCCAGCCACGCCGGCGATCGCGCCGAAGACAGAGGCGAGGACCATCATCACGCTCAGGCTATTGGTCCATTGCCGCGCCGCGGCCGCCGGAGCGACGATCAACGCGCTCATCAAGACCACGCCGACGGCCTGCAAGCCGATCACGATGCCGATAACGAGCAACGTCGTCAGGAGCATGTCGAGCACCGTCATCGGGTAACCCAAGCTCGACCCGTAGTCGCGGTCGAAGCTGAGCAGCTTGAACTCCTTCCAGAACAGCAGCAGCACGGCCAGCGCCCCACCGCCGAACAGGACCATCGTCACGACATCGCTGGTGAGCAGCGTGGCCGCCTGACCGAAGAGATATGAATTCAGGCCCGCCTGGGCGGCCGTCGGGTTTCGCTGCAGGAAGGTCAGCAGAACCAGCCCGAAGCCGAAGAAGACCGACAGGATGATGCCCAGCCCGGCGTCTTCNTTGATGCGGCTGTAGCGGGTGATGGAGAGCAAGAGGAAGGTCCCCAACACGCCGGCCACGGCCGCGCCCAGGACGAGCACGACCGGCGCTTTGCTGCCGGTCAGCATGAAGGCTAATAGCACGCCGGGCAAGGCGGCGTGGGACATGGCATCACCCAGCAGGCTCTGGCGGCGCAACAGGGCGAACGTGCCTAGCGCCCCGGCCACGATGCCCAGCACGGCCGCGCCCAGGGCCACAGTGCGGATCGTGTAGTCAAAGAATAAAGACTGAATTAACTCGCTCATGGTGTGTCCATTCAACCTTCTAGGANCTGAGGAATTCCATCGGTTGCGGCTGGCCGTTGGCCGCCGGCCCACCATTGCCCGTCAGAAAGCCGACCCGGCCGCCGTAGGTGCGGCGCAGGTTTTCGTCGGTGAAGACGACCCCAACTGGCCCGGCGGCAATTCGGCTGACGTTGAGCAACATCGCCCAATCGAAATACTCCGGCACGGTTTGCAGGTCATGATGCACGACGAGGACGGATTTGCCGGCCGCGCG
>JAACJX010000478.1 GCA_014237545.1 Ardenticatenia bacterium
CCAGGCGCGCGAGCGCCTGGACTACCCGCTCAGTTCTGAGGCACTATCGCCTCTGGAGGTGAATGAGCGCAATGGAAAAATCGCAACTGCTTTTAATGCAGGGCATTAGCAAGTCATTTCCGGGAGTCAAGGCTCTCCAAAACGTGGACTTCGAGGTGCGCCGTGGCGAAGTCATGGCCCTGGTTGGCGAAAACGGCGCGGGGAAGTCCACGCTGATCAAGATTTTGGCGGGCGCTCAGCCGGCGGATGAGGGCACGATCTACATCAACGGCCAGCCCAAAGACATCACCTCGCCCAAGGACGCCCAGGAAGCGGGGGTGGCCGTCATCTATCAGGAATTGGAACTGGCCGAGCACCTTAGCGTGGCCGAGAATATTTTTGTCGGCCGAGAGCCAAGAACGAGCCTGGGCCTCATCGATTTCGCCAAAATGAATCGCGACGCGCAGCAGCTCCTTGAGCAGTTGCAGGTCAAGGTCAATCCCCGTACCGAAGTCCGCAAACTTAGCATCGCCCGCAAGCAGATGGTCGAGATCGCCCGCGCACTGTCCATGGATGCCAGCATAATCATCATGGATGAACCGACTTCGTCGCTACCGACAACATCCGCGACGATGGAAAATGAAGTCGACGTGCTCCTGAGCCTGATTGTTCACCTGAGAGACAGCGGCAAATCGATCATCTACATCTCCCACCGCATGGATGAGATCTTCCGCATCAGTGATCGAATCACTGTTCTGAGGGACGGCAAATTGGTGGGCGTCGTCAATAAAGCCGACACAAACCCTGACAGGGTTGTTGCCATGATGGTCGGCCGTGAGCTTGAGGACCTCTATGGCACGCGTTCAGCCGAGGAAATCGGCCAACCGGTTCTGGAATTGCACGACCTGAACGGCATCAGCTTCCACGTGTGTCAAGGAGAAATCGTTGGATTGTCTGGTCTTATCGGTTCCGGCCGGACTGAATTGGCGCTGGCGGCGTTTGGCTACATGCCTATAGAAAAGGGAAGCGTTTCTGTTTCCGGAAAGCAATTAGGCACTTTGACACCAGAATCAGCCATCAACGCCGGTATAGGGTATGTGCCTGAGGACCGCAAAGCGAAGGGGTTGTTTCTGGAGAAGGCTATCCGTCTCAACATTGCCGCCGCCATGACCAGACGCATGTGCGGCCGCTTCGGCATGGTGCAGCCGGAAAAAGAACGCGAGTTGGCCCGTTACTACATTGACGCGCTGGGGATTCGCACACCCTCAATGGAGCAAAAAGCACGCAATCTGAGCGGTGGCAACCAGCAGAAGGTTGTCCTTGGGAAGTGGTTGGCTTTGCAACCCAAAGTCCTCATTCTCGATGAGCCTACTCGTGGTGTTGATGTCGGCGCCAAAGCCGAGATCTATAACCTGATGCACAAAATGGTCGAGCAAGGCATGGCCATCCTGATGATCTCTTCGGAACTGAACGAGATCCTGGCTATGAGCGACCGGATCGTCGTCATGCGCGAGGGGAAATACATGGGCACCCTGGACGCGGCCGACGCGGACGAGGAAAAGGTCATGGCCCTGGCCACTGGTACCGCAATTGGAGTCTAGAGCATGTCAAACGTACAACAGCCGTCAATCCCTCCTGCTAATGTGAGCAGCCCAGGGGCAAATCCAGTGCGGCGCTTCCTACAATACCTACTCAACACGCGTGAAGCGGGCATTTTTGTCATTGTGCTTCTGGTTATCTTGCTGCTTTCTTTGGCTTCTCCCTATTTCCTGACCGTCAGCAACCTGCAAATCGTCGCCCGATTGATCAGCCTCAATGCGATCATCGCCATCGGTATGACTATGGTCATTTTGCTAGGCGATATCGATCTATCCGTCGGATCGGTCGCGGCCCTGGCCTCGGTCATTACCGGCTTTGTGATGATGCGCATGGGATTGAACATGCCGATTGGCGTGGTCGTCCTTATATCAATTCTGGCTGGGCTGCTCGTTGGCGTACTGGTCGGCCTCATCAATGGCTATCTCATCATCAAGACCGATGTGCCGGCCTTCATCATCACCCTGGGCATGATGGGGATTGCCCGTGGTATCGCCCTGGTGATCACCAAGGGGTCTTCAATTAGCGGCCTGCCGAGTAGCTACCTGGAACTGGGCCAAGGCTTTTTCTTGGGGATTCCCATACCGGTGTGGATCATGCTAGTCCTGGCCGTGGCGGCCCACATCTTTCTGAGCCGCACCGCCACCGGCCGCCACATCTATTTCACTGGCAGCAATAAAGAAGCGGCCGCTTTGTCCGGCATCCCGGTGAACCGGATCAAGATCCTGGTATTTATTATCTGCTCAACGCTGGCCGCCACGGAGGCGGTTATCGAGACGTCGCGCTTGAGCACGGCCCAACCCGCGTTGGGCGTGGGGTATGAGCTGACCGCCATCGGCGCGGTCATCATCGGCGGCGCCAGCTTCCTGGGCGGCGAGGGCACGATATTGGGCACGCTTTTGGGCGCCACCCTGCTAGGTCTCATCGCCAACGGCCTTGTCCTGCTGGGTGTGTCTTCCTATTGGCAGACCGTCTTTAGCGGCACGATCATTATCATCGCCGTCACGCTGGATATGTGGCGCAAGCGTCGCAGCGCCTAATATGGTTGTTTACAAACGCGCTTCACGGCGAAAGTAATTGCCGGCTCCTGCGCCGGATGCTTTGCTGCGGGTGCGTGCGGATCCGTTCTTTAAATCAAAGGAGTTTGAATCATGGAATTGAAAGATAAAGTCATCGTTATTACCGGCGCGGGGCGCGGCATCGGCGCGGCTACCGCCGAAGTTTGCGCTCGCGAAGGCGCTAAGGTCGTGCTCTCAGACATACGCGCCGACTGGCTGGATGCAGCTACGGGTAAACTCACCGGCATGGGCTACGACGTGGTTTCAAAGGTTGCGGACGTATCTAAAGAGGCCGAGGTCGAAGGCCTGGTGAAATTCGCGGTCGAAAAGTACGGTCGGCTGGATGGCATTGTCAATAACGCCGCCACGATCGTAGTCAAGCGCGTGGCCGACCTCACCGCGGAGGAATGGGATCACGTCATCGATGTCAACCTGGATGGCGTCTTCTATGGCTGCAAGCACGCCGTTCGCCAGTTCCTGGCCCAGAAGAGCGGCGGCTCCATCGTCAATATCGGCTCCATCTCGGCCGTCGTCGGCATGCCGGATCAAGCTGTGTACTGCGCCTCGAAGGGCGCCGTGTTCCAGCTTACCCGCCAGATCGCGATCGACTACGCGCCTGACAACATTCGTTGCAATACGATTGGCCCAGGCTCGGTGGATGCGGAATTCCTCCAGATCTACCTGGATGGACAGCGCAACCCTGATACAGCCCGCGAGCGCACAATTGCCAACCATCCGATCAACCGGCTGGCCACGCCCTATGAAATTGGCGAGCCCATTAGCTTCCTTCTCTCTGATCGAGCCTCCTTTATCACCGGCGCTAACCTGCAGGTTGACGGTGGTTATTCCACCAAGTAAGTCGTTTGTCGTGTAAGGGCGGAGATGCGGGAGGGAGCCACCTTTTATGCATCCCGCCCTCTCTTTTTTGAGAGCTATATGGAACCAGAACGCCTGTCTTTGTCTGAAACCTTGTCTGCGCTGCCCGCAGAGTGGCCCGAAGATCCTTTTCCGCAGATTCAGGCGCGCTTGAAACAGACGGGCGAGAAGGTCGTCGTCCTCGATGATGACCCTACCGGCACGCAAACCGTCCACGGCGTGCCGGTGTTGACCGAATGGTCAATGGAGAGCCTGCGCCGGGAGTTCGACAACGACCTGCCGGCGTTCTACATCCTCACCAATACTCGCAGTATGCTTTTGCCTGAGGCTCAGGCTCTCAATACAGAAATCGGCCGCAACCTGGCCGCGGCCGGCCATATCACGGACCGGCCATTCACGGTTGTCAGCCGCAGCGACTCCACCCTGCGCGGCCACTTCCCCGGTGAGGTCGGTGCGCTGGCCGAGGCACTGGGCGGCGGCTTCGACGCCTGGACGCTGATGCCTTTCTTCCTGGAGGGCGGCCGGTACACCATCGATAACGTGCACTATGTCGCCGAAGGGGAGGATCTGGTTCCTGCCGGGCAGACGCCATTCGCCCGCGACGCCACCTTCGGCTTCCGTGCGTCTCGTCTGCCGGAATGGGTGGCGGAAAAGACGGCGGGACGCATACCGGCTTCGGCGGTGGGCACTATCTCGCTCGACGATATCCGTGGTGGCGGGCCGGAGCGGGTGACTGAGCAATTGCTGGCCATGCCCGCGGGAAGCATCTGCGCTGTCAACGCCGCAAGCATGCGCGACGCGGCCGTCTTTGTAGCCGGCCTGCTGGCTGCCGAAGAACAGGGCAAGCGCTATTTGCACCGCACGGCCGCTTCGTTTGTACCCGTCCGCGCCGGCATCTCGCCCAAGCCTGTCCTCACTGCGGGCGACCTGGATCTGCCCCGATCCGGTGGCGCGCTATTTGTCGTTGGTTCCTACGTACCCAAAACAACCGCTCAGGTCGAGCACTTGCTCGCGTCGCCAGGAATGGCGGCGGCCGAAATTCGCGTCACAGCCCTGCTCGATCCGGTCGAGCGCGACGGCGAGATCGCTCGCGTCGCGGCTCTGACCGATGACGCGCTGGGCGAAGGGCGCGACGTCGCCATCTACACCAGTCGCCGCCTCATCGCCGATGAAGACGCCGCGCGGAGCCTGGCAATTGGCCAGCAGGTGTCGTCGGCACTGGTGGCCATCGTCCGCGCCATCCGGCAGAGGCCACGTTATTTTGTCGCCAAAGGGGGCATTACCTCCAGCGACCTGGCCGTTAAGGGATTAGATGTGCGACGCGCAATGGTGCAAGGCCAGATCCTGCCCGGCGTCCCTGTCTGGCAAACCGGTCCGGAAAGTCGCTTTCCAGGTCTCACTTATGTCGTCTTCCCAGGTAACGTTGGCGGCCCGACGGCCGTGGCTGATGTGCGGCGGAAGCTAATTTTATGAATTATTCAGGGGGCTGATTAATGATTACTACCACGCAAGCATTATTGCGCCTCGCTCAGGCCGGCGGCTATGCTATCGGCGCATTCAATGTCTACAACCTGGAAGGCGTGAAGGCTGTCATCGGCGCTGCCGAGTCTGAATGCAGCCCGGTCATGCTCCAGATACATCCCGGTGCGCTCAAGTATGGCGGCCCGCCGCTGGTCGCGCTGTGCCTCAGCGCCGCCGAGAGGGCGCGAGTGCCGGTGGCCGTCCACCTGGACCACAGCAGTTCGCCCAAAGCTATCAGCGAGGCTCTGGATGCGGGGCTCCCGTCGGTGATGGCCGACGGGTCCCACTTGTCATATGCGGAAAACGTGTCCTTCACCCGCGAGATGGCCGAGTTAGCCCATGCTCGCGGTGCGGCAGTCGAGGCGGAGCTGGGACGCATCAGCGGCACTGAGGATGGGCTGACCGTGGCCGAGTTCGAGGCCCGGTTCACTGACCCCAGACAGGCGGCCGATTTCGTCGCCCAGACCGGCGTCGACGCGCTGGCGGTGTGCATCGGCAATGTTCACGGCAAATACCACCGCGAGCCGGATCTTGACTTCCCCCGGCTGGCGGCTGTGCGGGCGGCGGTCGACGTGCCCCTGGTGCTCCACGGCGCGTCCGGGCTGCCCGAGCACATGGTCCGCGAGTCCATCGCCCTGGGTATCACCAAAATCAATGTCAACACCGAGCTGCGGGACGCATTCATCGGCGCGCTGCGCGACCGGTTGGCCCAGGCCGGCTCCCCCGACCTGGTGGAGCTACTCGACGGCGGCGTCGCGGCCATGCAGGCGGTAGTGGCCGAAAAGTTGCGCCAGTTCGGCTCCAGCGGCCGGGCATAAAGACAGGTCTATAATTATGAATACCTTTCGCTTGTTATCATATCCACTTACCGCGACCTCTCCGGTTTGGCCGGGCAACCCGCCGGCGGCCCAAACCGAGCCGTTTTCGGCCATCGCCAAAGGGGACGACGCCAACACCACGATCCTGACTCTGTTCTCCCATTCCGGCACGCATCTGGACGCTCCTAAGCATTTCAATGACGACGGCCCGCCTGCGGCCGAGTTACCGGTCGATGCCTTTATCTTCTTCCACCCGCTCGTGGTCGAGGTGCCGAAGGGGCCGGACGGGATGGTGGAGCTGGCCGACCTGAAACCGCACGAGGCGGCTTTGGCCGGGGCAGACTTGCTCTTTCTGCGAACCGGCTGGTCAGCGCAGCGCGTCGCCAACCCGAAGCTCTACGTGGAGCACAACCCGATGGTCCATCCCGCGGCGGCCCGTTATTTGCTGGAGCAATTCCCCAAGCTGCGCGGTCTGGCCATCGACGCCCCATCGGTGGGCGCGCCAAGCAAAAACGCGGAAACGGTGGAAACACATCGGCTGCTGACCGGCGCGGTGAAGGGGGATGGTCGCTTCATCATCATCCTCGAGGACCTGCGCATCGACTCCGACCTCGGCGCGGCCGCGCGCGTCTATGCCTGGCCGCTGTTCATCGAGGGGTCTGACGGCAGCCCCTGTACCATCGTCGCTGAATTCGGCGACGCTGCGAGTTGAGAGAATCGATTACTGATCAAGAAGAAGGAGAATTCTTCATGGAAAAGAGAAAACTGGGATTCACAGATTCGTATTTATCCACGGTCGGCTTGGGTGCCTGGGCCATCGGTGGTGGGGAATGGTATTGGGGTTGGGGCGCGCAGGATGAGCGTGAGTCCATTGAAACGATCCACCGTGCCCTTGATCTGGGGGTTAACTGGATTGACACCGCGGCCGCTTATGGACTGGGTAAATCGGAGGAGCTCATAGGCCGGGCCATTGCTGGCCGTCGCGACGAGGTTTTCATCGCCACCAAGTGCGGCCTTGTCTGGGGTGACGACCCGACCGAAGACGTAGAGCCGCGCTTGAAGGCCGCGAGCGTTCGCAGAGAAGCCGAAGACAGCCTGCACCGTCTCAATGTCGACGTCATTGACCTCTATCAGGTCCATTGGCCCAACCCGGACGAAGACCTGGAAGAGGGTTGGGGTGTCATTGCCGACCTGGTGAAGGAAGGCAAGGTGCGTTATGCCGGTGGTTGCAATTTCGACGTGTCACATCTCAGGCGCGTAATGCCTATTCATCCGGTTGCGGCCACGCAGCCCGAGTACAGCATGATGAAGCGCGGCGCCGAGGATGAGTTGCTGCCCTTCTGCGAGGCCAACCAGATCGGTGTCGTCGGCTATAGCCCTTTACGGTCGGGCATCCTGACCGACACTTTCGGTCGCGCCCGCCTCGAGGCGATGGAGCCGGGCGATTGGCGGCGGCGCGATCCCGACTTCCAATCGCCTCGGGATGACATTAACCTGGCATTCCTGACGGAACTGCGGGCGCTCGCCGCGCAAGCAGGCCGGCCCGTCTCGCAACTGGCCATTGCCTGGGTGCTGGCCAACCCGACGGTTACCTCGGCCATTGTCGGCGCGCGGCGACCGTCGCAAATCGAAGCCAGCGCCCCGGCGGCCGATTGGCGGCTGGACGCTGCTACGATGGAAGCAATAGAAGGGCTTCTGAAGAAGCGCGATGAAGCGCTGGAAGCGGCTGGGGCGTTCGCGTCCGAATCGCTGCGTTAGCAAAAGATCACACACGGTCTGGGCAGGTTTGTAACCTGCCCGTCTGCGGGGCGGGTCGCAGACCCGCCCCTACATACGTACGGGTCGGCGCAATGAAAATTGTCAACGTCACTCCCCTGGTGCTGGGCGGTCAATGGCGCAACCTGACCTTTGTTAAGGTCGAAACCGATGAAGGGCTGGTTGGCGTCGGCGAGTCGCGCATCGTCAACCACACTGAGACGGTGCTCGGCTATTTGGCGGCGGCCGTCCCACGCTACGTCATCGGCAGCGACCCGTTCGCCATCGAGCGATTAGTCGGCCGCATGTTCCGCGAGGACTTCAGCCGTGCCGGGGAGACGGTGATGACCGGCATCGCCATGATCGAGATGGCCTGTTGGGACATCATGGGTAAGGCGCTTGGCCAGCCGGTATACGCCTTATTGGGTGGGGGCGTGCGCGACCGCATCAAGGCCTACGCCAACGGCTGGTATACCGTGCAGCGTACGCCTGAGGAGTTTCATCAGGCGGCTGCGCGTGTTGTGGCGCGGGGCTACCAAGCTATGAAATTCGATCCCTTCGGCGCGGGATTCTACGAAATAGATCACGCTGAACGGATGCGCGTGGTGGCTATCGTGGAGGCAGTGCGCTCGGCCGCCGGGCCTGAGACTGAGTTGCTCATCGAGATGCATGGCCGCTTTAACCCCATTACGGCTATCGCTCTCGCCCGCGATCTGGCTCCCTTCAATCCGGCCTGGGTCGAGGAGCCGGTTCCGCCGGAAAACCTGGCTGCGCTGAAGCGGGCGGCCGAGCCCATTCATGCTCTGGGCATACCGGTCGCCACCGGTGAGCGATTACACACCTTGTTCGAGTTTCGCGAAGTGCTGGAAAGCGGCGCGGCCGACATTCTCCAGCCGGATATCACCCACTTTGGCGGCCTGTTGAACGCCAAGAAGTTGGCCGGGTGGGCCGAAGCCTATTACGTCCTGATGGCCCCGCACAATGTCGGCGGGCCGGTCTCTACGGCCGCGGCCCTGCATTTTGCCGCCAGCACGCCCAACTTCAAAATTCAGGAATACTTTAACGACTTCGGCGAGCCGTATGTCAAGGATGCCGCCCGGGGGCTGCCGGAAGTCATAGACGGTTATTTCGCTTTGCCCACAGGCCCTGGGCTGGGTGTGACGTTGAATGAAGACGTTATTCTCGATCACCCGCGACGAGACATTCATTTCAATTTGTTTGCCGAGGGCTGGCACTTGCGCAACCTGCGCTGAGATTCGCCGCCCAAGGGTCTCATCATTATTGATCACCTTCTATTCAGGGAGCGGTAGATATGTACACAATCGGCATTGACTTTGGAACTCTATCTGGCCGGGCGTTGTTAGTCGACGTTCGCGACGGATCGGAAGTGGCCACAGCCGTCTTCGATTACCCGAACGGGGTCATCGACCATACTCTGCCTGGCACAGGCAAGCGCCTGCCGCCCGAATGGGCACTCCAGGATCCGCTGGATTACGTTGAAGTCGTTAAGCAAACAATCCCCGCGGTGTTGCGCGAAAGCGGGGTAAGCCCCGATGAGATCATCGGCATCGGTATTGACTTTACCGCCTGCACGATGATGCCAGTTAAAGCCGACGGCACNCCGCTGCGCGCCTTGCCGGAATGGGCCGGTAATCCCCACGCCTGGGTCAAACTGTGGAAGCACCACGCCAGCCAGCCCCAGGCTGACCAGATCAACGAAACGGCCCGCCAGATGGGCGAGGAGTGGCTTAACCGCTACGGCGGAAAAATCTCATCCGAATGGTTCTTCAGCAAGGCGCTCCAGATCCTGCAGGAAGCGCCGGAAGTATTCCAAGCCGCCGATCGCTTGCTTGAGGCCACTGACTGGGTCATCTGGCAGTTGACCGGCAACGAGACTCGCAACGCTTGCACCGCCGGCTACAAGGCCATGGTGCAGGGTGGCCGCTTCCCTGACCGGAGTTACTTCGCGGCGCTCCATCCGGATTTCGCCGATGTGGTCGATGCGAAGATGAGCCGCGAGTTCGCCCAGTTGGGCGACAAGGCGGGCGGGCTGACGGCCAAGATGGCCGCCGCGACCGGGCTGCGCGAGGGCACGGCCGTCGCCGTGGCCAACGTCGACGCCCATGTGACTGCCCCGGCCGTCAAGGCTACCGACCCCGGCATCATGGTATTGATCATGGGTACGTCTACGTGCCACATCATGAACGGCACTGAATTGCAGGAGGTGGACGGCATGTGCGGCGTGGTTGACGGCGGCATCACCCCCGGCCTCTACGGCTACGAGGCCGGGCAATCCGGCGTGGGCGACATCTTCGCCTGGTTTGTGGACAACGCCGTGCCGCCGGAGTATCACGAGGCGGCGGAAGCGGCCGGGCTTAACCTGCATGCCTATCTGGAGCGCGAAGCCGCCCGGCAAGCCGTCGGTGAGCATGGTCTGATAGCCCTGGACTGGTGGAATGGAAATCGCTCCACACTGGTCGACACCAATCTGAGCGGTATGCTGCTGGGCATGACGCTGGCTACCCGCGCGCCCGACATCTATCGGGCCTTGATCGAATCTACAGCCTATGGCACGCGAGAGATTATTGAGGCCTTCGAGGATCGCGGAATTGCCGTGAAGGAATTGGTCGCCGCGGGTGGCTTGCCGGAGAAGAACTTGTTGTTGCGGCAAATCTACGCCGACGTAACCGGCCGCACGTTTAAACTGGCCGGCTCAGCCCAATCCCCGGCGCTGGGGTCAGCCATGCATGCCGCCGTGGCCGCCGGAGCTTATCCCGACATCCATGCCGCGGCCGACAAGATGGGCAAGCTGAGCGACCAGGTGATCGCGCCCATCCCGGAGAATGTGGCCGTCTATAACGACCTGTATGCGGAGTACAAGACGCTCTATCACTATTTCGGCCGCGGCGACAACGACGCCATGAAACGCCTGAAGGCCATCCGGCGGCGGGCTCGCATGGCGAGACAGGAGGCCTGACATGTTGCTCCAAGCACTGCGCGAGGAAGTGTGCGCGCTCCATGCCGAACTGCCCCGCAACAACCTGGTCGCCTGGACCAGCGGCAACCTGAGCGCCCGTGACCCGGTTTCCAACCTGGTCGTCATCAAGCCCAGTGGCGTTCGCTTCGAACACCTGAAGCCCGCCAGCATGGTCGTGGTCGACGTGGACGGCAACCTGGTTGAAGGTGAGTACAAGCCCTCATCGGACACGGCTTCGCACTGCTACATTTACCGCCATATGCCGGCCGTCAACGGCGTGGCCCACACCCATTCGCGCTACGCCACGGCCTTCGCCGTGGTCGGCCGGTCTATCCCCTGCCACACAACGGCCATGGGTGACGAGTTTGGAGGCGAGATCCCCTGCGGTGGCTTTGCTCTCATTGGCGGCGAGGAAATCGGTCGGGTGGTTGTCGATACCCTGCGAGATAGCCGCAGCCCGGCGTGCCTCTTGCTTAACCATGGCGTCTTCACGGTGGGCGAGTCGGCCGAAAAAGCGATGAAAGCGGCAATCATGACCGAAGACAATGCCGCCATCATGTGGCTAGCCTACCAATTGGGCCAGCCACACCCCCTGGCGACCGCGGATATCGACAAATTGTACGACCGCTACCAGAACGTGTACGGTCAATAAGCAGGCACAAGCAAGGAGAAGCGCTCATGAATCCTTTTAAGTCACTGGAGGTCTGGTTCGCTACCGGCAGCCAGCATCTATACGGGCCGGAGACATTGGAGCAGGTCGCCGCCGATTCGCAACACATCGTGGATGGCCTGAACGTCAGTGGCAAATTGCCGGTTAAAATCGTCTTCAAACCTGTCCTGACTACGCCCGACGCTATCGCCCAGCTTTGCCAGGAAGCTAACGCCACTCCTAGTTGCATTGGCCTTATCACGTGGATGCACACCTTCTCGCCGGCCAAGATGTGGATTGCCGGGCTCTCAGTCTTGCGCAAGCCGTTTGTCCACCTGCACACTCAATTCGGCCGCGACATCCCCTGGTCCACCATCGACATGGACTTTATGAATCTTAATCAGTCGGCCCATGGCGACCGGGAATTTGGTTTCATCGCCACGCGGATGCGATTGGCACGCAAAGTGATCGTCGGCCATTGGGCAGACGGCGAAGTTCAGGCTGAGCTCGGGGTTTGGATGAGAGTTGTGGCCGCATGGCACGACGCGCAGGGGCTCAAGATCGCCCGCATTGGTGACAATATGCGTCAGGTGGCGGTCACGGAGGGTGACAAGGTTGAAGCCCAGATGCGCTTCGGCTATGCCGTCAACGGCTACGGTTTGGGTGACCTGGTTCGCCACGTGGACGGGGCAACGCAGAAGGCTGTTGACGATCTGGCAGCCACCTACGAGAGGGAGTATGCGGTTGCACCGGAACTGGGGCGCGGTGGCGGTCGCCACGAATCCCTGCGCGATGCGGCTCGTATTGAACTGGGGTTGCGAGCTTTTCTGGAAGAGGGGGATTTCAAGGCCTTCACGACCACCTTTGAGAACCTGTATGGCTTGAAGCAATTGCCCGGCATTGCCGTGCAGCGGTTGATGGCTGATGGCTATGGTTTCGGCGCGGAAGGCGACTGGAAGACGGCCGCGCTAGTTCGGGCCATGAAGGTGATGGCCGCCGGACTGGGTGGCGTGTCCTTCATGGAGGATTACACTTACCACTTCGCACCGGGGAATGAGAAAGTGCTGGGGGCCCACATGCTGGAAATCTGTCCCTCTATCGCCCACGGAACGCCCAAAGTCGAAATCCACCCCTTGGGCATTGGCGGCAAGGAAGACCCGGTGCGGTTGGTGTTTGATACGCAACCCGGCCCCGGGTTGAACGCCTCGATCATCGATATGGGCGGCCGTTTCCGCTTGTTGGTCAACACCGTAGATGTCATTTTGCCGGACGAGCCGCTACCAAGATTGCCGGTGGCGCGAACTGTCTGGATTCCGCAGCCGAACCTGAAAGTTGGGGCTGCGGCATGGATATTGGCCGGCGGTGCGCACCACACCGGCTTCACTCAGGTCCTGACGGTGGAATACCTAGAGGACTTCGCAGAGATAGGCGGAATCGAGTTTGTGCTCATCGACAAGAATACCGACCTGCGGACATTCAAGCGGGATCTCCGCAACAATAGTGTCTACTATCATCTGGCACAGGGTGTTTGACAGATGCCTCGGTCAAGGGGACATGAGGAACAATGGCTCAAGAGCGATGGGTTGCTGTAGATCAGTACATCTCGAATCTGTTTAATACCCTCGATCCCAACTTGGAAGCGACTCTGGCGTCCGGCGCGGCCGCTGGTCTTCCAGCCATCAACGTTTCGCCGGTGCAAGGCCGGTTCCTCATGTTCCTGGCCAAATCCCATGGCGCGCGCCGCATACTGGAGATAGGCACGCTTGGCGGTTACAGCACCATCTGGCTGGCGCGGGCGCTACCGGAAGACGGGCGACTGATCACCCTCGAGATTGACCCAACTCGTGCCGAAATCGCGCGACGGAATATCGTCCAGGCCGGTTTAGATGATAAAATTGACATAATAGTTGGCCCGGCGCGGGATTCCCTGCGTCAGTTCGCGGACGAAGGTGGCGACCCATTTGACCTGATCTTCATCGATGCTGACAAAATGGGATATGTTGAATATCTCGAATGGTCGCTGGCCCTGGCGCGCGCCGGCACGCTCATCATCGCTGACAATGTCGTGCGCAAAGGAGCGGTTATTGACGAGCTTAGCGATGACCCGGACGTGATCGGCGCACAGCGTTTTAACCAGAAGCTGGCCGCGGAACCGCGGGTCGTGGCTACCATTATTCAGACGGTTGGAAGCAAAGGCCACGACGGGTTTGCCTTAGCGGTTGTGAAAGAGGGCCGCTAAGACAGCAAGCTTTCATGGGTAAATGATTTGCGGGAGTCGTCATATGAGCGGGTTTCAAGGCTTACCCATTCACACGCTGTCAAACGGGCTGATCAGTCTGGACGTACTAGCTGGAGCCGGGCCGCGTATCGTCCGCCTGTCCGCGTTCGGCCGGGAAAACCTATTTGCCGATGTTCTCGCCACGGTCAGCACGCCTTTCGGCGAGTACCACTATCGTGGTGGACATCGCCTATGGCACGCGCCCGAGGCAATGCCCCGCACCTACATCCCCGATGACGGTGGCGTAACGACCGAATACCTGGCCGATGGCGTGCGGCAGACGGGGGAGATTGAACCGGCAACCGGCATCACCAAGATTATTGAGATTCACCTTCCAACAGGTCAGGCGACCGTGGGCGTGCGCCACACTCTGCGCAACGACGGAATGTGGCCGGTAGAACTCGCGCCGTGGGCGGTGACGATGTTCCGACTAGGCGGTACGGTCATAATGCCACAGCCCGTGGGCAGCGCCGCAGATAATAGCCTCATTAACAATCGCACATTGGCGCTGTGGCCATATTCCCGCATAAGCGATCCCCGGCTGATGTTAAGGGATGATGCCATTTTGATCAGCGCCTTTGCTCAAGATGCGCCGTTCAAAATCGGCTATTTTAATCCCCATGGCTGGATGGCCTACTGGATCGACGGTCTGCTCTTCCGCAAGATATATGACGTGATGCCGGGGGAGAGATACGTTGATGGCGGGTCCAATGCTGAATCTTATATTGATGGTAGGTTCGTGGAGTTAGAAAGTCTGGGCCCTCTGGTCACCCTCCAGCCCGGTGCGTCGACTCATCTGGATGAGACTTGGGAAATATCTCTCGGATTGGACGTCCCCTTTCTTTCGAGGGAAATTATTGCCGAACTAAATGACGGAATGATCACCACCACATAAGCTCCAAATAACGGGCCGAAACATCACGTTCGTTTGCTGTCCAGTGAGGATTACACACCAGAAGTGCGGAAATCATTAATTCAATAATTTGATACAATGAGGATAGGCGTCAACGTGCATTCGGATTTAAGGCTATAAGTTGCTGCAGTCAGTATCATTGCATCTAAATAAGAGTATGACCTCGGATAAGGCTCAAACTACTGCCTGTTGTGGTTGTAACAACGGGCTTTTTCATTGTTTGACGTCAATATAACTGAGCCGCGATTTGAGCGTTGAATGAACGCCGTGCTGCGGCATCGATTACGGCAATGGCTCTTGCCAGGGTAGGTTGGATGATTCGGGTAGCGTCCTCGCGCAGGGTAACGTCTCGACGGTAATGCAACCCGTTTTCAATCCCCCAATACTGACGGTTCCAGGCCAGCAGTTGGTCAGCCGAGGCCTTCTGCGGGCTACACTTGGTAATGACATTGGCAACCTCATTGGATTGTGCGCCCGTACGCAAATGAAGGACATGTCGCTCTAACTCGACCACTTGACATACGCCCGGCCAGTCCAGAAAGCCATCCCTGTCGACGATCAGGGTCAAGGTACGTTTTGATTGCTATCGCTATAACCCAAACTGCGCCTATTCGCCCAATTTCTCCTGCCCCCTGCCGCCGCGGGAGAACTGGGTGGCGGTGGCGGTGCGGGCAGGGGAGAAGAATTTTCGGATGGGATGACAACCGTTCCTTGCTGTTGGCCTTACTCTTGCTATTCGTGGTGAGAGGTAGAGCAATCTCATCGTGGCCGAGCCTCTGATGAGGATATCCTTGAAGTGAACCCC
>JAACJX010000475.1 GCA_014237545.1 Ardenticatenia bacterium
GAGCTAATCTATAGCGTCGACGTCCGGGACGATGAGCACATGGAGACGAGCTACATCTATTACAAGGATGAGTACGCGAGCCTGCACGCCATCTATCGCTACGCGCGCGANCTGACACCCGANTTGCAGGCGCGGCGGGCCCGAAGCATGGAGAAATCCTTGCATCCCGGNCTTTTTCGNCGCGCCCGGCGTTCTTTGCGCAACTTNCTCAGCACAGCGGCCGACTCNTTATCCGACGCGCTGACGATGACGATNGGTCGNATGCGGGTGAAGGGGNNNTCCCTGATGACCGATACCAGTCAGACCTACATGCGCGGCATCAGCAAAGATGTCTTCGGCTATGTGGGCAGCAGCTTTGATCCCCTGCTGGAACAGTATGTCGGNACGCGAGTGGTGATCGAGATGGTGGAGGATGGCGTGGTNCANGAACATTCCGGCGTGTTCAAGGAGTACTCGGCCGATTTCCTGGAGCTTCTCGACGTTTATTATCCGCTGCCGCAGCAGGTGAGCCTGAACGGCAAGACGGAGTGCCGGATTGCCGACAAGATCACCATCATGCTGGATGACCAGCAATTGCGCATCCATAACCAGGCGGAGCAGCCGCAACATCTGGAGCGGATCAAGGTGGGCGAGGAGCAGACGGAGCTCAACGCGATTTTGCCCCCCGGCGANGAGATGGTNCTCCCGGTCNTGGCCGAGGGNCANGCGGTTAACCTGTATATCCGGATCGCGTCGCGGTTGGATATGATCGTGCCGCGGGCCGGCGCCCTGATTCGCCACCGGGCGGAGAGATACGATCCGGACTCGATCTTCGACGTGGGAATGGCGTTGGTGCGACGGGATACGGTGGACAGGGATATTGAAAAGCTGCGAGAGCGTTTGCGCTACGCGCCGAAGGATGCCGCCGCGGCGGCCAAGCTGGGAGAGTTGTTGATGGAGATCGGCGATTTTGGCGAAGCCCGNCACTGGTTACTGGAGGCGAAAGAGCGGAAATATCTCCTGCTGGATCAAGGGAATCGGGTGGATCAGAATTTGCGGCTGGTTGAACGGCGCATCGGTCAGGCGAAGGTGGGGCAGCGGCCCGCGGATGCGGCACAGGTGGTGACGGTTGGTGGGGAGGGGGAGGGTGAGGGGGTTAGGTGAGTTAAGACTCCAGATACGAGATACGAGATACGGAAGAAGGACGGGTTCAGTTTTGGCTGAACCCGTCCTTCTATGTTGTGGGTTACGGCTTTAGATCCAACCCATCCAGGTTCGTCGGGAAGGTGGCGCCGGGGGCCAGCCATGTCACGAGCGACGGCGTGTAGACCGTCGGCCCGCCGTTGGGCGTAAGCTTGACGATGCTCTTGCCGTTGCCCTTCACCCCACCGATCGTGAACGCGCCGACGATGGTAATGTAGTAGTCATCCGAGTTCGGGTCATCCCAAATGCTGGCCAGATCCTCGCCGCCCAGGCCGGGGATCAGCGAGCCATCGATGAGCAGCGACGACTCCCACAGGTTGGTGGCCAGATTGTAGACGAACACGTCCTCATCGGCCGCGGCCAGGACCGTTCCGTTCGGCCGGGTCACCTTGGCCGCGCCGGTCGTCGACAACAGCAGCCGGTCGCCCGACAGGTGCATCGCGTCGATCTTCTCGCCCGTGGTCGTGAGCCCGAGCGGCTTGCCCTGGAAGACCCAGTTGTAGGTGCCCGCGCCGAGCGGGAAGCTGTTGGGGGTGTTGGGTTTGAACCGGACCACGTCGTAGGGGGTTGCCGTGCCAAGTCCAGCAATCGGCTGGTTGGCGCTGAAGACAAGCAGCAGGCTGCCGTCGTCCAGCAGGTCGAAGGCGCTGACGTTCTTGGCCGTGCCACGAACCGAGCCATCATAGACCATCGTCCAGCGGTTGTTTGACTTGGTGTAGCGCAGGATGTCGGCCGGCGTGGACGGGATGCCGCCGATGGTGGCGCTGGCCGCGGGGCTGATAAAGACGTGTGGCTCCGGCGGGGCCTCGCTGACGGTGATGTAGCCGGTCTTGGTCTCGATATCGCTGCCCTGGGCGTTGCCGGCCGTCAGGCTGACGGTGTAGGTACCGGGGGTGGCGTAGGTGTGATTCGGGTTGGCCGCGCTCGAGCTTGTGCCATCGCCGAAGTTCCATAAGTAGGAGGTCGGGCAGCCTGAAGAGGTATTCGAGAAGGCCACGGCNAGCGGNGCGAAGCCGGAAAGAGGNGTGGCGGAGAAGGCAGCCNNGGGCGTCGCCGCCGGGCANTCTCGGTGTACTCGATGACCAGCTCCGGCTTGCGNGTGCTCTCGCGGCTNTTGTAGTAGACGATGTCGGAGACGTTACCCTTGATGCCGAAGCTGAACGGCGCGCTGAGGGCGACCCCGTCAGTGACGTCGAACTCGACCCAGGTGTTGAGCGGAGCCGGGCCGGGGCTGTCGAGCGGCGTGCCGGTGATGGCCGGGTCATTGTTCCAGGTGATAGTACCCTCAAGCCAGTTATTGTCGACGGCGTAGATGCTGCCGGCGTTGGTGCTGGCGTCGGTCACGTAGAGGCGCAGCGTGGCGCTTTCGACCTGGGCGCATCCAAGAGGGCTGGTGTCGAATTTGAGGAAGCTGTAGAGGTCGGCCGCGGCTTCCTTGACGCGCAGGGTGGTGGCCGTGCCGTATTTTGTCGTCGGGTTGGCCGATGAGGTGTAGGCGTCGGCGATGGGGGTGAGGGTGAGGGTCTGGGTCTGAAGTGGGGAAACGGTGAAGTCGATCGCACTAGTGACCGAACCGGCAAACGACGTAACGACTATCGGGCCCGTTTCGGCCCCGACTGGCACGGCGACTTCGATCTCGGTATTTGAGATCAGGCTAAAGTCGGGCGCGGGTACGTTGTTGAACGCGACCACCAATACTTCCTGCAGTGTCGTGCCGCTGATTGTCACTACAGTGCCCACGACGCCCGACACCGGCGTGAAACCGGTGATCGTGGGGAGCACATGAAAGAAGTCGTCGCTTGTCGCCTCGCCAGCCTCGGTGATCACCGTGATCGGGCCGCTGACGGCCGTTGCCGGTACGACGACATCGATTTGGGTGTCCGACACCTCGCTGAACCTCGTCGCCGACTGATCACCAAACAATATCTGCGTTACCTGGGTGAAGCCATTGCCAGTCAAAGTCACGACGGAGCCAACGGGACCGGTTGTGGGGTCGAAATCGGTGATCGTTGGGGCTGCTAGGACGGTGAAATTGGCTGCGCTCGTCGCTATGCCGCCCGGGGTTGTGACAGCAATCTTGCCGGTTGTCGCCCCGGTCGGTACAGCCGCGGTTATCTGGGTGACAGAGTCGACCGTGAACGAGACGGCACTGACGCTGTTGAAGGTGACGGCTGTTGCACCGGTGAAGTTCGCACCGGTGATGGTCACCGATGTGCCAATAGGGCCTCTGGGCGGACCAAAGCTACCAATTGTGGGTGCTGGAATGACTCTGAAGTCGTCGATGCTCTCGCCCGTGCCGCTAGGCGTCGTGACCTGGATCTTACCTGTTGTTGCCCCGTCCGGAACTGTCGCTGAGATTTGGGTGGATGAGTAAGCGGTGAAAGCGGCTGTGGCCATACCGTTGAAGCTGACCGCGGTCACATCTGCCAGGCTAGTGCCCGTGATGCTAACGACAGTTCCGACTGGCCCAGACGTGGGTGTGAAGCTCGTCACGGCTACCGGCAGAGTAACCGACACGTATGCCGTTTTGGTCTCGATGTCACTAGCGGTTGGGTTGGTTACGGTCAGGCTGACATCGTAGCTGCCTGCGGTGAGGTACACATGCGTGGGGTGCTGTTCCGTACTGGTCTCTCCGTCGCCAAAGTTCCATAGCCAAGCAGTTGGGAATCCGGTGGAGGCGTCACCGAAGTTAACGGTCAGCGGTGCATCACCCGTCGTGGGGTCGGCAACAAAGTCCGCCACCGGAGTGGGATACAGTGGCTCTTCCATGGTGCTCGCGGGCGGCTCGGTAACGTCAATGAAATCATCGCCATCCAGATCGACGCGCAGGTCAGCCGCTTCGTCCGGGGAGAGGACGATTGTGGCGGTTGACGTCGCTGCGTCCCAATCTGTGGGGACATCGTAGGTGAGCGTCACGACATTATCCGTCGCACCATCTACAAACTCAACAACGACAAGCGGGCTACTTACGACGACTTGCACCCCCTGTTCTGAATCACCAGGGACGTCACAGCCCTCCAGGTAGAAGTGGTACTTCTGCTGGAATTGTCCTGCGTCGCCGTGGAGAATAGTCGTCGTTCGCGACAAGGTAACGTTTCGGATGGCTTCGACTGCGTCGATCCCATCGTGCAGTGAGCCACCGACCCAGCCCCATTTCTCTCCCGTGTCGGTGTTTTCGATGCCCAGACGGCAGTCGAGACCTGTGCTGATACGCGGCTTGCCCTTGTTGTGCTCGGCTTGTTCGTCAAACGCTAATTGGGACGACCACCACAGCGGGTCGTACCACTTCGGATTGTCCACTGCGGGTGTACGGGCGGGTGAGGATGGGCCGCTGAAGCCGACGCGGGCCCTGAAATCCTTCTCACCCCAGTGGCCGGCGAACGCCAGCCAGGCGGCCGAGTCAAGGCTGACCATTTGGGCTATAGGTCGCCACTCCTCGTACTCGTAACTCGAATCGCCGGCGGTTGTGTCGCGACCTAGCAGATAGCTACCCGGATAGAAGTAGCTGGCATGCGAGCCAAGGCCGGGGTAGACGATCGGGTGGTCGCCGGACTTGGCCACATTGTCCCATTCTCGTTTGCTACCCTCTTTATGCTGGGCGTAGGCAACGGACTCAGGCTGGCCCACCTCATCAAGCTCGACCTGGACCATCTCCCAGTCGCCTTCGTGCTTGTTCAACCATTGATTGTAATAGTAGTATATCCAGTACTGAACGACGTGGGGACCGTCACTCCGATCGTCCGGCGTAACGCGGGCGTACACCACCGGGTTTTGCTGAGCGGCGCCCATGACATTCATCTCGAAATAGTGCTGTGATCCGGTGTCTCCAGCGCCGGTGGGATTCCCGCGGAAGTCGATGTAGGCGTCGGCTTCATCCTTCCAGGACGGTGAGGCCAGCAACGATACGGTCACGTCCTCAGAAGTCTCGCAATTGGCGTTTAGCCCGGGCTGCCGCTTCAGACAAGTGGCGTGACTGAGGGCCAGGTCCACGCTCATCGGCACCATCCAGTCATCGGTGTGCATACGAATGATGGGGGCGTAGTCATTGGCCAACTTCTGCATCCAGTTGTCTTGCCGCTCGTGGACGAAGATATCGCTGTAGCCGTTAGTGTCTTCGGGGACGAGGTTGGAGGCGAAGGACTGGAACGCCACGAAGCGGCCGTCGGCCGAGATCGCTGTGCCGAACGAATCCCCATTTCCCTTCGCGCCGTAGGAGTCAACCGAAACGCGTGACGTCACCCCGGTTTGCCGGTCGTGAACGAAGATTTCATCTCGGGTTTCATAGCCGCCGGGGAAGAGGTAGGACCAGGCCGCGAACGCCACGAAGCGGCCGTCGGCCGAGATCCTTGATTCGCCCACATGCCACTTTCCCAGCGCTCCGGAGAAGTCAACCGAAATACCTGACGTCGCCCCGGTTTGCCGGTCGTGAACGAAGATATCCGGTTGGCTGTTAGTGTCGCCGGGAACGAGGTTGGAGGCGCCGGACTTGAACGCCACGAAGCGGCCGTCGGCTGAGATCGTTGGGTCATCCGACAATGAATTTCCCTGCGTGCCGGAGGAGTCGACCGAAACGCGTGTCGTCGCCCCGGTCTGCCGGTCGTGGACAAAGATATCAGTGTGGCCGTTGGTGTCGTCGGGAACGAGGTTGGTGGAATTGGAAGGGAACGCCACGAAGCGGCCGTCGGCCGAGATCGCTGGAACGTGCGAATACTCATTTCCCTGGGCACCAGAGGAGTCGACCGAGACGCGTGTCGTTGCCCCGGTTTGCCGGTCGTGAACGAAGATATCAAATTGGCCGTTAGTGTCGCCAGGAACAAGGTTGGAGGCGTCGGACATGAACGCCACGAAGCGGCCGTCGGCCGAGATCGCTGCGTAGGCCGAAACCCCATTTCCTTGCGCGCCAGAGGAATCGACCGAAATGCGTGTTGTCGCCCCGGTTTGCCGGTCGTGAACGAAGATATCACCTTCGCCGTTAGTGTCTCCGGGCACGAGGTTGGAGTCGTCGGAATAGAACAATACGAAGCGGCCATCGGCCGATATCTCTGGGAAGAACGCACCTATAATTACCTGTGCACCGGAGGAGTTGACCGAAACGCGTGTCGTTTCTCCCGTTTGCCGGTCGTGAACGAAGATATCAGAAGTTGCGTTAGTGTCGCCGGCAACGAGGTTGGAGGCGTTGGACTGGAATGCCACGAAGCGGCCGTCGGCTGAGATCGCAGATAAGTTCGAGTCTTCGTTTCCCTCCATGCCGGAGGAGTCGACCGAGACTCGGGTTGTTGTTCCAACACTAGTTTGTGCCTCAACTGCTTTTCTCGGGCCAAGCCCAATCACTACCAAGCACAAAAATATACCGGTTAAAGTAACAATAAATGCACGAGATTTCATCCCATCCTCCAAACCCAAATAAAGCCTTTCCAAGGAGCGCAACGTAGAACCGGCAACAAAGAGAAAAGCGCTACCCTAATCTTACCTGTGGGTAACACCCCGTCAATCGAGGTCTGTCACAAAAAACGCCGACGAAAATCATATGTCGGCAAATAAAATAATTACCTTGCTTGCCCCTCCCCCAAACCCCGCTAAAATCACCTAACCCAGTCGCTCAACAAGTCACTGAAGGGCTGTGGAAATATCGCGCCAACGACGCATCGCATCGCACCCAGACTGCCGCCACATAAAAAACGCCACGAACGGTCCTTCCGGATGTTCGCGGCTGTTGGGCGAATAAGGGCGAGAAAGATGGGAGGGGACTGACCGGCTACGCGACTGGAACACCCCCGGCCATCCGCTAAGACGGGTAGCCATAGAGGCTAGTATAGACAGTAACCTGTTGCACCCTTGCAACAATATCCGCGGCACTTTTTGGGATGGATAGCCACACTTTCTCCGAGCTGCTCAGCGCCACCCTCGACGCCCACGGCATGTCGCCGGGCGAGGCGGCGCGCGCCCTGAAGGCGTTGGGCGTGAAGATCGACCGCGGCACGCTGACCCGCTGGCGCAACGGCGACACGACGCCCAGCGTCGACAAGATCGAGGTTATCCGGCGGCTGCCCGACGCGTTGGGCATGGCCTCGGCCGAGCGATCGACCTTTCTCCAGGCGGCCAGCCAGGCGCTCGACTTCGCCGTTGTGCGCGAGCGGCCGCGGCCCGGGACGGCCGTCGCGCTGGCCCAGCGCATCCACTTCGGCGCGGACGTGCTGCCGCCCTTTGCCGGGCGCGAGGCGGAACTGGCCCTGCTGCAGAAGCGCGTCCGCAATCGGCAGTCGGTGCTCATCACCGGCCTGGGCGGCATCGGCAAGACGCGGCTGGCGCAGGAGGTGCTGCGCTCCTCGGCCGGCTACTTCGCCCACGGCTGCGAGTACCTGACCCTGACGGCCGAGCAGGAGAGCGACCAGATCATCCACAACGTCGCCCAGTTGCTGGGCGTGCCGCTGCCCGGCGGCAGCCTCAC
>JAACJX010000399.1 GCA_014237545.1 Ardenticatenia bacterium
AATGGCTTCCTCGACGCGTTTCACGTCCGCTTCGGTCTCATAGCCAAAGTGATTGACCACCTTCTGGATCATCGGGATCACTTCATACCCCTGGCGGCGGCTGAACATGATCCGGTCGTGGGCGACGTTTTTCTTGTCGTCTCCCTCTCCGGCCTTCCACTGATATTTCGTGATGTCGAGCATCGCTCGCTTTACTTGAATTGCCATTTTTGCCTCCATCGGTCTAGTAGGAATTGGCTGGCCTGCCGCCAGCGCATGGACAGCCACATGATAGCCCAGTCTAGGTATTTTGTCCCATTATAAAATTAACGCGGTCGCGAAAGGCAAGGCGCACTCAAAGACAGCGACAGGGCATGGCGCCAAAGGCCCGCGTCATTATGAACTGATCGAGGGTTCATCCCTCCTCGCGCCATTTACACTATAATCACTGAAGGTCACGCAAGCCTTGCGTTAGCGCGGGCCAGGCCGTTTTTAATCAGCGCGAACCCTTCCCCACTCCGGCCTGAGTCAATTCGAAGAGGTTTGCATCGACGGAAATTGTCCATGAACGATTTATTTTCACACGCTGCCCAGGAACGAATTCGCCAGGAAGCGCCGCTGGCCGCGCGCATGCGGCCGCGCTCGCTCGAGGAATTTGTCGGCCAGAGCCATATCATGGGGCCCGGCCGGCTGCTGCGCCGCGCCATCCAGGCCGACCAACTCTCATCGCTCATCTTCTATGGCCCGCCGGGCACGGGCAAGACCACGCTGGCGATGGTCATCGCCAACAGCACGCGCAGCCACTTCATCACCATCAACGCCGTGCTGGCCGGCGTCAAGGAGATTCGCGAGGCGATCGACGTAGCCCGCCAGCGGCGCGAGCTTTACGGCCAGCGCACCACCCTCTTCGTCGACGAGGTGCACCGCTGGAACAAGGCCCAGCAGGACGCGCTGCTGCCCCATGTAGAGAACGGGACGATCATCCTCATCGGCGCGACGACCGAGAACCCTTACTTCGAGGTCAACAAGGCGCTCGTCAGCCGCAGCCGCATCTTCCAGCTTCGGCCGCTGACCGAGGATGACCTGCGGGCCATCGCCGTTCAGGCGCTCGACGACCCCGAGCGCGGCTATGGCAAGCTCAACGTTGTCCTGCAGCCCGAGGCGCTCGACCATCTTGTGGACGTGGCCAACGGCGACGCGCGTGGCGTGCTGAACGCGCTGGAGCTGGCCGTGGAGACGACACCGCCGGACCACAACGGGGTCATCACCATCGATCTCGACGTAGCCGAAGAGTCGATCCAGCGTCGGGCTGTGCTCTATGACAAGGACGGAGACGTGCATTACGACACCATCTCGGCCTTCATCAAGAGCTTGCGTGGCTCCGATACCGATGCTGCGCTCTACTGGATGGCGAAGATGGTCTACGCCGGCGAGGACCCGCGCTTCATCTTCCGGCGCATGGCGATCTTCGCCGGCGAGGATGTGGGCATGGCCGACCCGCAGGCAATGGGGATCGTCGTCAACTGCTGGGAGACGTTCGAGCGCATCGGCATGCCCGAGGGGCGCTTTCCGCTGGCGCTGGCGGCCATCTATCTGGCGACAGCCCCCAAGTCGAACACGGCCTTCTCTTTCTTCGACGCGCTGGGCGTCGTGGAGAAAGAGCGAGAGGCCGACGTGCCCAACCACCTGAAGGACGGAAACCGGGACAAGGAGGGCTTCGGCCACGGCGAAGGGTACCTCTATCCCCACGCCTACCGCGACCATTGGGTGGCCCAGCAATATCTGCCCGACACGCTGCAAGGCAAGGTGTTCTACCAGCCCGGCGAACTCGGCTACGAGCGGGCCATTCGCGACGATGTGGCCCGGCGGCGCGAGGCGCAACTGGCGGCGATGGTGGAAGGGGAAGGGGACGCCGCGCCCGGCCACCTGGAGGTGCTGACCACCAGCCCCACCAACCGCTCCCGCGACGCCTGGCTGCAGCGCACCATCGCCGGCAGCGGCCGACAGCTCGGCGGGCTGCGCGACCGCCTGTTCGAGATGGCCGCCGTCCAGCGCCACCACCTCGTGCTCGACGCCAACGCCGGCAGCGGCCTGCTGACGTGGGAGGCGGTGCGGCGCGCGCCGGAGGGGGGCGTGTGGGCGCTGGCGGCCGACGAGGCGTCGGGCGAGGCGCTGCGGCAGCAGGCGGCCCGTCTGCCCGACGTCGAGCGCCCGGCCGTGCTCGTGGGCGATCCGGCTGAGCTCGATTACCTGCTCTCCCTGCGCGGCGAAGAGGATGTGCGCTACGACGTCATTCTCGGCCGCAATCTTCGCTCGGCCTCTCAATCGGACGAGTTTGCCGAAATCTGTCAGGTTTTGGCCGGCCACCTGCTGCCCGGTGGGCGGCTCGTCTTCTCGCAGAACATTCCCCGCCACACCCAGCGCCTCTACGCCCTGCTCGAATGGGGGCGCGACAAGAAGCTGCGCGACAAGGTGACGGCCGCCGAGGAGAGCATCTACGCCGACGCGGCCGACCCGCTCGTCNACTGGGACGAGCGCGAGCCGGCCGCCGCGCTGGAGGCGGCCGGCCTCGCCAACGTGCGCGTGACCGTCGAGGAGGCGGCCGAGGAGCGGCTCATCACCGCCGCCCACCTCGCCCGCTGGTTCGGGGCGGCGGGAGCCGACGGGCGGCCGAGCTACCGCCAGCGGCTGCTGGCCGGCGGGTTGAGCGAGGACGAGGCGGGGAAGGTGGAGAAGATGCTGCGTACTCAGTTGCTTGATCGGGCCGTGGGCTGGTCCTCGCGGTTGGCTTATGTGCGGGCGGAGCGGGTTGGTAGCGAGTAAGGGGTGTTGCCAATAGGCACACAATGTGATAATTTATGTTTGATAATTACTATTGGAACGAAGAAAAGAGCGAACTCCTGAAGAAGAAGCGTGGTATTTCTTTTGAGGAAGTTGTCACCCATATTCTGCAAGGCGATTTACTCCTGATTAAAGAGCACCCGAATCAGGAAAAGTACCCCGGCCAGAAGATGTTTGTCGTCCGTATAGATAATTACGTCTATCTGGCGCCATTTGTACAAGAGGGCTTTCTGAAGACGATCTTCGCCAGTAGGAAAGAAACGCACAAGTATCTGAGGAGATCAGACAAATGACAGAGGACGAAGACGACAAAGTATTCAACGTCGAACTTGACGAAGAAGAGCGCGAACTTCTTGAATCTTATGAAAGAGGCGAATGGGTTCCCGTCCCCAACATGGAAGCCGAAATCGCCAGATATCAGGAGGCCGCGCGAAACTTCTTTCGCAAGGACCGCCGCGTCAACATTCGCCTCGCCAACCGTGACATACTGGCTCTGCAGGAAATGGCGCTGGAGGACGGCATCCCCTACCAAACGTTGATGTCGAGCATCCTGCACAAGTATGTCACCGGCCGACTGGTGGAGCGCCCCCGGAAAACGCCGCGCGCGATGGAACACGCATTGCGCGAGACGGACGAACCCTACGACGCGGCCGAATAGCACCACCCCATGCCCCACTATCGCGCCGTCAAGGCGTGGCAAGTCCACTATCCCGATCCCATTCGCGGCGCGGCCGGCGACCGGCTGGCGCNCGNCCGCCGCGACGACGAGTTCCCCGGCTGGGTCTGGGCCACGGCCGCCGACGGCCGCGCCGGCTGGGTGCCGGAGAGCTGGCTGCGCGTTGAGGGGGAGGGCGGCGTCCTGCTGCGCGACTACAACGCCGCCGAACTACCGCTGGAGCCTGGCGACGTGGTTAGCGGCGAGTTGGCCGAAGGCGGCTGGCTGTGGGCCACAACGCCCGCCGGCCGGCAAGGCTGGGCGCCGCTCACTCACCTGGAGCGGCGCGACGAGGCAGCCCCGCATGATTAACGATTCTCGGCCACCTGATATACGGCCTCATTGAACAGGCGCAACGTCCCGGCCGGTAGTTCTTCCATGAACGCTTCCGTCAGCGAGAATAACGCTTCCCCCGGCAACATTGCACCGCTCTCCAGCAGGTAGAGATGTTCCTGCGACAGCAAACGGCCGCCGGCCTCGTCAAAAGCATAGACTGTTCTCGCGCCCACCGCCGCCTCTTTGGGGAAGTCGTCCAAACGAACGGGCGAATCGTAGCGCTGTTCGCTGACAAGGATGAATTGCCCGTCCGCTGAGTAGGCGTGCCAGGTGACGTTCGGCCAGTCGCGCTCCTTTTCGAGCGCGTTGAACGCCACCACGCTCGTCAAAAACGGCTCATTGACCCAGACGCTATTGTTATACTGCTTGCGGCGGTAGGCGTCGGGGCCTCTCAGGGTGAGGTTGAGCCAGTTACCATCAATGAGAAGCGTCTGCTGATGAATGTTTCCGGTCGGATCAGTCACCAGGCTCATCCCTTCGATGTACGCGCCCGCCTCGTTGACGCGATACCAGGTCTCGAACGTCGGGTTCTGAGGAACCAGCGAGGCCACCGGTATCATCTCGTCCGTCGCTCGCGAATAGTAGTCGCCCTCAGGCGGCTTTGGGCTGCTCATCGCCTGGGCGACGTGGAGCCAGCCCTCACGGNCTAGCAGCGTCTCTTCCTGCCGGCGGGCGAACTCGGCCACACGGTCGAGGATGACGTCCATATCGGTCAGGGGATTCTCAACAGTCCCGATCTGAGCAGCGGGCGGCTCAACCGGCGGCTCGTCCGGGGTTACGGGTTGCGTGGCATTGGCGCTATCGGCCGAGGCCGATTCGACAACGGGGGGTGAGCGGAGCGGGACGCCCTCGGCGGCGGGCGCTACCTCGACGGGTTGGACAACGACCCGCGACGGCAAAGACCATGTAAACCACGCCCCCGCCNGTATGAAAACCATCACCACCGCCCCCACCAGGACGTATCGAACGTTACTTGGCATGACGCTCACCTCCGGCGGCATTCTACCCCCTCCACAGAAGTGGTCATGGCTTCCCGCCGGATTTTTATAGAGCACTAAGGAAGGCGACGATGTAATGCCGAGATTAATGTTCGGCATGTACGATCGCCTTAACGATGACATCTCCCGACTTTCAACAAGAGGCGACCGGCCTCTATGACGAGATGGTTCGCGTGCGGCGCGATCTGCACCGCCACCCCGAACTGGGTTTCCAGGAATCGGGCACGGCCGCGCTCGTGGCCGAGACGCTAACCGGCCTGGGGCTGGAAGTGCAGACCGGCGTCGGCCAGACGGGCGTCGTCGCCCTGCTGGAGGGTGCGCGCCCCGGCCCGACGCTCCTCCTGCGCTTCGACATGGATGCCCTGCCGATTCAGGAGGAGAACACCCACGACTACATCTCCACCAATCCCGGCGTTATGCACGCCTGCGGCCACGACGGCCACGTGGCCATGGGTCTGGGTCTGGCGCAGATCTTCACCCGACATCAAGACCGCATGGCCGGCTCGCTCAAGTTCCTCTTCCAGCCGGCCGAGGAAGGGCTGGGCGGGGCGCTGGCGGTGATGGCTGGCGGCGCGCTGGAAAGCCCGCGGCCGGATGTGGCTCTGGCCATGCACCTCTGGTCGCCTGTGCATCTGGGGCAGCTGCGCGTCGTCGAAGGCCCGGCAATGGCTTCCTCCAGTGTGTTCACGATCACCATCGAGGGGCACGGCGGCCACGGCGCGGCCCCCCATCTGGCGAAGGACCCGATCCTGGCCGCGGCGCAGATCGTCGTCGCCCTGCAGAGCATCGTCAGCCGCAACACCAACCCGCAAGACAGCGTCGTCGTCTCCATTGGCGAATTCTCGGCCGGGACGACCTTCAACGTCATCCCCGAGCGAGCGGTGCTGAAGGGGACGGTGCGCAGCTACGACAAGGCCTC
>JAACJX010000398.1 GCA_014237545.1 Ardenticatenia bacterium
ACACAACGCGAGAAACAATTTACAATAATGTCATGTCATCATATGACCTGATGTCAACGAAGATAATACGCCGGCGCTATGCGGTCGTCAACTTTTTGATCTGGTTTGCGACGGCCCTACCGCTGGCCGTGTCCGTGCTGCTGGTGCAGTCGCGCGGCCTCTCCCTGACACAGATCGGGTTTGTCCTCGGCACGTACTCGCTGATCATCGTCCTGCTCGAACTGCCGACCGGCGGACTGGCCGACGCCGCCGGCCGCAAGCGCGTCGCCCTCGTGGCCCACGGGCTGGCGGTCGTTTCCAGCCTGCTCCTGCTGTTCGCCTTCTCTTTTCCGGCNTATCTGGCGGCGATGGGGCTATATGGCGTCAGCCGCGCCCTGGCCTCCGGCGCGCTCGANGCCTGGTACGTGGACGCGCTGCAGGCNGCCGACCCGAACGTCGATCTGCAACCGGCGCTGGCCGAGGCGGAGACNGTGACGATGCTGGCCCTGGCCNCGGGCACGCTCGCCGGCGGCGCGNTGCCGCGCCTGTTCGCGGGCCTGCCGNCCGACGGCNCGGCCGTNCTCNCCCCCCTGGCCNTGCCNATTGCCGCCGCGCTGGCCGTCCGNCTACTGGTCCTNCCGGCNATCTGGNTGCTGATTAAGGAGATCCGACCGCAAGAGGTCACCGTTCGCTGGCAAGACGGCTTTCGCCAGGTGCCGGGATTGGTGCGCGAGGCGGCCGTGCTGAGCCGCTCCAACCCGCGGCTGATGCTGCTTATGGCCGCGTCNGTNGTCACCGGTTTCGCGCTGATGAGCCTGGAGTCCTTNTGGCAGCCATTCTTCGCCGCGCTGCCGGCGGTGGCCGAGCGCGGCCCGGCGGCNACGACCTGGCTCGGCGTCATCATGGCCGGCAACTTCGCCGCCGGCATCGCCGGGAATTTGCTCTCGCCGCGGTTGGGCNNCCTGCTGGCCGCCGGCGACCGGAAGCGGCACGCGCTCCTGGCCGGGCTGTCGCGGCTGGCGCAAGGGTTCTTTTTGCTGGCGCTCGCCGCATCNTCGGCGTTGATCCCGGCGGCGGGATTCTTCTGGCTGGTCTACCTGACGTCGGGCGTCGGCCTGTCGCCCCACGCCACGCTGGTCAACGAAGAGATCCCGGCCGCGCGACGCTCGGCCATGCTNTCGGTGCAATCGCTGGCCTTCTTCGCCGGCAGCTTCCTGGGCGGCGCGGTGCTCGGCCGCGTGGCCGACGAACTGAGCATCGCCACGGCGTGGGCCATCGCCGGGGCGCTGGTGGCGGCCTCGGTCATCCCCTATGCCGTGCTGGCTCGACAAGACGAGGCGGCCGGCGCGAAGCTGGCGTCGAATCAGGCAGGCCGCGTGGAGTCGGACGCGGGAAATTGAGATAGGCGCTCCCGCCAACCGCGCCNGAATCCGCATAAATCGGCGCGACGCTTGTTCGCGCCTGCAATGGCCAAACGAAACGAACAGTCGTACACTTACATCATGTCATCAGATGAATCAACCCCCTTCTCCCCCTTGGCCCGGCGCACGCTGGCCGAGCAGATGGCCGATGATCTGACCGAGGCGATCGTCTCCGGCGAACTGCCGCCGGGGTCGATGTTGCCGATCGAGCCGCAACTGGCGGCCCGCTTCGGCGTCAGCCGGGCCGTGGTGCGCGACGCGACGCGCATGCTGGCCGCCCGCGGGCTGGTGGACGCCCGACACGGCCGCGGCGTGTTCGTCACTGAGTCGGGCCTGGAGCCGTTCAGCGAGGCGCTGCTGCTGGCCCTGCGGCGGCAGGGGGCGACGGTCTGGGACGTGGAGCGGTTCGAGGCGCTGCTGCTGCCCGAGGTGATGGCCGAGGCCGCCCGCATGGCGACGGACGAAGAGTTGGCGCTCATCCGCCGCCTGACGGAGAAGTACCACGCCACTTTCGCCGAGGTCAGCCGCCGCCAGTGGGAGCAGGACGGGCTGCCGGAAGCGGAACGGGATCAGGTGCTGNNTGCCTTCCGCGCCGTCTACCGCGCCATCTTCGCCGCCACCCACAACGCCGTCTTGCGCCTGTTGGCCGAGCCGGTGCTGCGCTTGCGCGCCCTACGCTCCTGGCAAACGGGCGACTGGTCGGTCGAGGAGTTCATCAGCCACGAGCGGNGNGCNTTCGACAAACGCATCGAACCCATTCTCGCNCGCGANCCGGNACGGGCAGCGGCCGCCGCCCGNGAGAGCGCCCNATTGCCGCCGGCAAGCGCGGCCGCGCTCCGGGAGGCGATGAGCGCCACACCCATTGGCGANACGGTCGAGATNCCGTTGACCATNGGCNNGACCTCAGNGGTCNNGGAAGACCTCTGAGGTCTGGNTCTGATCANAACGTTTTACTCCACCGATTGGCCGTCCACGTCGCCGCCGGCNCGAGCCGCTCGTAAAGNCGGTTAGACGGGTTGGGTTCAGCGGCGGAGGCGATCCANGNCACGCGCATGCCGCACGTCGNCAGCCGGTTGAATGCTTCAGTGATGGCCGCCTCGGCCAGGTGCCGGCGGCGGTGGTCGGGATGGGTACAGACCGGGTCTATCTCGGCCGTNCGGAATTGNCCTTCGGCCCAGGCATGGGCCACGGCCACNGGCTCGCCCTCGGGCGAGAGGACGATCACGTGCANGCGCGGGTCATAGTGAGGCGCGCGCGACTTGGCGCGGTACCAGCGCTCGTCGAGGTAGTCGCTGCCGAAGGCGATCCGCTCCAGTTCGGCATAGCGAGCGACGTTGGTGAACCGGCTCAGGTCGGACAATTGATAGCCGGGCGGCACCGGCACGGGTGGTCGTGGTTTCGCCAGGTCGTAGCTGCGGAAGTTGCCGATTGGCCTCACCTCGACGTAACCGCGACCGCGCAAGAGGTCGGCCCGCCGGTCGTCATCGGCAAAGCAGACGACGTCGACGCTCGGCCTCTCCCCGGCATAGCGCTCCTCCAGCCATTCGAGCATACCTTCCTCAACGTCGCGGCACTCCGGCCGCACCTGGAGTTCCAGGTCATTGTCGCCGAGGTGCTCGCTGATTGTGAAGCCCGCCAGCCGTCCCATTTCATCGCGCCACAAGTGGGCCATACCCCGGAACTCGCCAGGCGTGAGATCCCATGACGCATAGCGCCAGTTCTCCAGACGAGCGAATGTCCAGTTCCACGGCCGCCCCGTGCGGCCATGCGTCTCCGCCAGCAGTTGCCCCATCTCGGCGAACTCGGCATCGCTGTGGGTGTATTCGTGGTCAGTATAGGTGGTCATGGTATTGTGGGGAAGTGAAGACAATAAATAAGACATACGAAATACAAAATAAGAGGCTGATCTCTGTCCTTCGTATTTCGTATCTCGTATTTCGTATTTCGTATCTAGGGACAGGGCGTGTTCTGCCGCAGCAGGTTCATGATGGCGGCGATACCCTCGGCCCACTGCGTATTGCCGGAGTAGATAGGCTCCATGCCGGCCAGCGTCGGCCGGTTATAGAAGCGGCCGCCAGGAGTCAGGTAGTCGGTCTTGACGATGGCGGGCACGAATTCGATCGACTCCTCGCGCGAGCCAAACGGGACGGCGCAATCATAGGGGCAAGACGGCGTCACCCCATAGCCAAACAGGTTGTTTTTATTCGTCGCCACGGCATTGGTGCCCCAGGCCGAATCCCAGGCGGCATGGGCGGCGATGTAGTAGGCGTTGATGTTGTGGAGCCGCCCGACATTGGCAAAAGCCTCGCCCAGCCCCACAAGCGGGCTGCCGGGCACGGTGGTGGCGATCGCCGCGTCGAGCTGCGCGCCGCTGATGTCGACAAGACCGTTCAGGTCACTGTCAACGGTGTAGGTGTCGGCCGGGCAGCGATAGCCCGGCTCCTGCGCGGCGCGCGTGCCCAACGCCTCCAGCCCCTCGGCGGCGGCCGTGGCCGCCAACGGCCCGCCGGTGGCCAGAATCTCGGCGCTCAGCGTCTCGGCCAACGGCACGCCTTCGGCCACGAGTGTCCCGGCCAGCGGGCGACTGGTGGCCGCGGCCACGGCCGCCGCCGTCCGGGCGATGGGCACGTTGGTCTGGGCCGCCTCGACGGCGGCGGTCATGGCGACCTGCGCCCCCTCGACGGCCGCCGGCCCGCCACTCTCGCGGATCCAGCGGCCGATGGCGGCGCGAGAGCTTTCGGAGCAGGCGGTCAGGGTGAGTAAAAACACCATACCGATTAGGAATAGCGACTTCTTCATGGCGAACTTCCTTTCTTGACTATCATTGGCCCAAAACAGCGTTGACAGCCTCGTCCAACTTCGGCGGCCAGCGCGTCCCCTGTCGCTTCTCGTCGCCCAAATAAACCAGCGTGCGCTTCGGGTCGGGCAGGAACGTCTCTTCGTA
>JAACJX010000397.1 GCA_014237545.1 Ardenticatenia bacterium
TCCTTAATGCTTCAAACAGCTTATTGGTGCAGCTGATTCGATGGTAGATAACCAAGTTAAATTACAACTTTGATCTTACAGCGGACCTGTCGAATCGGTTTTTACAATACGCTGGGGAACGGGAGGCATCATACCATATGGTCAGCGATCAGGAAAATGAAGCCGTAAGAATTATTAAGCCTTTCATAGAACGTGGCTCGATAGGGTATTGCCAGTTAATGGCTGCTCCGGGGTTTTAGATGCGATTGGGGTAATTGACCAGAAAGGCAAGATTTGGGTCTGGCGCTCGTAGTCAGCAACTTTGGCTGCGCTTTCAATAACGGTCCTAAAGTGCCCAATTGCGAGGGGTGTTCAATTTTTCGGCGTCTACAGTGGAGGGCTCGGCCTGTTGGCGCGGCCGTTAATGTCGTTGTTGCTATGGTAATCCAATGTTTAGAACGAGATGGGCTAGAAAATCGACAGCATTACTGATTTGTTCGGGCTCCACCAGCTCTAGCGAATCCCGCGAGGTATGAAGGGTATCCTCAATGAGGGAGTGAATGTCNCCGGAGGTCACGGCCACACAGGCTATCCCNTGCATCGCGAATATCGAATGGTCACCCTGCGGCCACGGGTCGGTTTTTTCCAGGCGCGGCCAAGTGTTGAGGCTGGCGCTTACCTTGGCGGTCCACACCTCGTCAGTGTTAAAAAATGCTATCGTAGCNGGTTTTCCTTTCAACCCCACGCCGTCAATGTTGATGACCAGCGCAATTCGGCCGAATTCGCCGCCGCAGCGATTGATGTAGGCCACTTCACCCGGCGCGGCATAATGGTCTTCTCCATTAAATGCAACGATCTCAAGATTGGTTAGCAAATCCGCCGCCGCCAATCTGCCTGCCAAGGCCAGCATGGCCGCGACGCCGGCGGCGTTGTCGAGCGCGCCGGGCGTGCCGGGTTTGGTGTCAAAGTGGGCGCACATGAGGAGCTTGTCCCGCGCCGGCTGCGCGCGGCGACCGATCACGTTGGCCCCATGGCCGGGCTGGGTCCGGCTGCGCACGCGCACCGTCACCGGCTCGCCGGCATCGAGCAGCACCGCGCCGACTTCGGCGGCGACGGTGATTGAAGGAATCGCGAAATCGCCATCCTCGATCAGTGGTGAGGGCTCTCCGCCATGGTCGCTGACCATAATGACCGCCCGCGGCGCCCCCGATTCCAACAGCCGGATGATTTCCTGATGTTCTTCGACTGTGAAAAACGGGTAGTTCTTTGGAAAAAGAGAGAAGGCGGCCAGGTCGCCATACAGCACGGCAACCTGGCCGGCCAGATTCGCTTTGTTCAACTCGGCCAGATTTCCGACCGACACTATGGGAGCGGTTACGTCACAGGGCGGAGAATACGGGTTGGCGACCGCCGGAAGCGGGCCATCGCCCAGCCACAGCTCCACGCCGTCCAACTGCCAGTCAACGCAATCGAAACGCTGCTGTTCGACTTCGTATCCGGCACGGCGCAACATATCGGCGATGTAGGCTTCGGCCGCCTGATTAGCCGCCGAGCCGACAGGCCGCCCGGCCGGCTCGCTGGTCAGTGCCTGGAGGTGGGCGCGAATTTGGCGCAGTTCGTCGTAAGCTTCCATGTGGCTGCCGTCCTGTCGCGACCGGAGGAAAACGGCCGCGACTTGCTATGGGGATTATACATTATCCCGCGCCACTGGCTCCCCCGCCGGCCGCGGCTGCGCCGGCCGCGCCGGCCGCAGCGCTCGCCGCCCCGCCCGAATGGGACGCGGCCGATATGACAGCCACAAATGCGGCCATCTCCGCCCCGCTGGCTTCGGTCGCCCGGAAATACTCCGGGAGTTGCTCATAGCCGGATTTGGCTTGCTGCTTGACCCACGTTTCGGATAAGCCATAGGCAGTGGCGTAGGGCAAATGCGCGATGTAATACGACAGGTCGGGCAGTTCAGCTTTGCCTTTGGCCACGTCTTGCAGGAGTCGCCGAAAAGGCTCAAAGGCCGACGCGTACTGGAATCCCTTATGCGATAGGGGGGAGATGCTCGCCGCGAAAATAAGACCCAGTAGCCCCACCAGGGCAATGGCGCCAATCGCCAGCAAGGTCCACATGCCGAACATGTCTTGCAGCAGAAAGGCGGCCAGCAGCAGGGGCAGATCCAATAACATGAGGACAACCCCCCAGATCACCAACCGACTCTGGCGGCGCTTGGCCTCAGGATCGAGCAAGCCCTCGTCGCTTGCCTCGTTTTCCATAGCGTGGGTGAACGATTTCCAACGCGATGAAGTGATGAGCCGGCCCATTTCGGAGAGCGTGACGACCTCCTGTTCAACCCCTTGCTTATCCGTGAACAGCAAGTCTAACAACGTCTGCTCGTGGGGACGCAACCCCTGGGGGCGTTCTAGAAGGGTGACGGCAAACTCCACGTTTCGAAACAGGGACTTTTCACCGATTTGTTCGATGGTGACGAACCCGCGCCCGGCCAGGTCAAACAGCGTCGCCAGGGCATGATGCCAGCCGATAGACGGGTTGGAGAGATACCCGGCCAGCGCCGGCGAAAGCTCCAGTGGCGGCTTATAGAGATAGGAGTTGGCTTTGGGAACCGAGCGCAAATAGGGGCGAGCCGCGGCATAAAACGCAGAAATTCCGCCGGCCAGGATCAACACGGCCGTGCCGATCCATAACCATTGCCGGCTATTTTGCGCTTGTTGGGCAGCCTGCCACGCGGGTGGCGCGGTGATGAGCGTGCCTGGAGTGAAGGGCAGGCGCGCAACGAATGGATCGCCGGGAGACAGGTTCTGCGCACGGAACGTGGTGTATCCTTCGCCTTGCTCAATTTGCCACCGGTCGCTACCCCCACTTAGAACCTCTGGAGTCCCGCCTAATTGTGCGCCAGCGGGATAAGTGAAAGTGATCTCGCTCGAGTCGATGGCGTACTCGTACTCATCCGGCAGGGCTTGCCAGTCGAGGATATCGAATTCATCTCCCTGGCGTGCGACGCCCAACGCCTGATAATAGAGGTTGAATGTTTCCGTAGTATTGGCCGTCGGCGAAAGATGCCACACGATTTCGATCGGATCGCGCCCCGTGATTTCAACCTCGCCTGGGCCGTCGCCTGTAATAAGCCCCACACCTCCAATGGCGGCTATGATGTTGGTGATACCGTCCGTATGATCGGTGGGCAATTCGCGGAAGACATAGGACCATCGCGAGGAACCAGGCCGCGCCGACGGCCATCTGGGCGCCGCCGCTGTAGCCGACGAGCGTGACCGGGGCACCGCACCCGCGGGCGTAGCCGTGGCGGATCAGGGCGCGCCAGATCTCCTGGGCGACGCCGATGTTGAA
>JAACJX010000395.1 GCA_014237545.1 Ardenticatenia bacterium
GCCGCTGTTGCCGTTGAAGCCAAAGCCATTGAAGTGATTGCCGGCGATGGCCTTCCCGGCGTGAAACACCTCCCGCCCCTGGCCGCCGGCCGTGTTTCCGGCAATGAGAGTGCGCCGGAGCGTCAGCTCGGCCGTGCCGCCTAGGTTCTGGATGCCACCGCCGTTGCCGGTGGCGGTGTTGCCGGTGACGGTCGCATTCTCTAGGTTCATCAGCGCTTGATTGACGATACCGCCGCCGTTGGCGGCTTTGTTGCCGGTGATGGTAGAGTTGATGACGGTTACAGCGCCACGACCGTTCAGGATACTCCCTCCCATGTTCCCCATATTACCCTCAATGAGGCTTTGGTGGATGGTTAGAGACCCATCATAGTGATAAATGCCACCGCCATTCGATGCATTGTTGCCGCTGATAGTCGTTCTTATAATATTGGCCTGACTGTTGTAGAGATATAATCCGCCCCCGTAGCTGGCAGAGCCTTTATTATCAGCTACCTGGCTGTCGTTCAGGGAAAGAGTGCTATTGGCCGCCTTTAGGCCGCCGCCACCGCCAGCGTTGCTATTACCGGAAAGGACGCTATCGGAGATGGAGACCTGACTCTCAAGAAGGTACAGGCCGCCGCCGCCCCACCCGGATGGCCCCTCCCCGCCACTGATAGTCGTCTCGCTGATGCTGGTTGTACTGTATTGCAAAGATAATCCACCACCGCTCACGGCCGTATTGTCTTTGAACTGACTCCCGACGATCGTGACCTGCACGCCATAGGCAAGTATCGCCCCTCCTCCATAGGCTTCGTTGCCACTGAAGGTGCAATCGCGAATCGTCAAATCGCCGTAAGCCAAAACCGCGCCGCCATAGTCATAATCCAGAAACCCGTTCGTGAGGTTGACGTTCTGCAAGGTCAGATCGCCACTGCCGGCAACCGCCAACAGCCGGAATGGTTCGTCAGCAGCACGCTGAATCGTTGCGCCATTGCCCGTAATGGTCAGGGTTGTTTCAATCGCCGGCAAACCGGTGGGGCCATAGAGGTCATTATCGGTCTGGCCGATCATGAACGTACCGCCAAACGGCAGAGTGATGGTGTCAGCCCCGGCGGGATCGCCGGCGGAGCAATCGGTATAGGGGCGGCCGTTGGTAGTATCGTTGGCGTTGGCGATGGCCTCACGTAAGGAACAAATCCCGTTGGGATCGACAACGACCGCACCATTGGCGACGCTGATATTCGCCGCGTGAGTCGGTATCCCGCTGAGAGCCAGAAGCAAAGCCGCGCCGGCCAGTGTTCCGGCGGCACGGCAGATTAGCCGCTTCTGGGCACGAGTGAGAGTCTGCAATCGACCGTAGATGGCGGTGAACCGGTCGGATAGCCGAGTATCACGGCTGACCAGGGCAACCAGCCGTCGACGTCCCGATAGGGTAGCGTCGCTAATGGGATTAATCCCGGAGCGAGCAGAATGAGCTTTTATATTCACCTACATAACTCCTTGCTATCACTGGATTGCTTAACTCAATTCGTCTAGATTAGCCGCCAGCGCTTTTTGCACGGCGAGCAGGCTTTCGAAATCGCGCGGATAGGCCAGCTGCTGGATGGGAAAGCGCAGGGCCAGCTTGCTGCAAAAATCCAGGTGCCGAACAAGCAACGCCCGTCCGAACAGGCGGCTGGCAACTGTTTGCCCCGCAAGGGTCACGGCTCCTTCGCCAGGGGCAATGGGATCGATATCGATCGATTTACTCTCCACCAGCCTGTACACGGCGCTCAAAGCCATCTGTTCAGGCACCAGCCTGGATGGTTGGCTACCATCCGGCAGTTTGAGTTGGGGAAAGTGAGGAAGCGCGACAGCTTGCCCCTGTCCGTCAATAGTCAGAGGCAACGTGTCATCGATGATTCGCGTCCACGCGGGGCCGGCGCTCGTGTCCAAAAATCTGGCCAAGGTCGACTTGCCGGCGCCGGATTCGCCGATAAATGCCACAAGGCGCCCATCATAGGTGACGACGCTGGCGTGAAGGCAAAACGTCCCACGTGCGGCCAAAGCCAGAATAAGCGGGGCGCCAAGAGCAGCCATCGCCCGTGTATCCGTTTCGCAGTTGTCATTGATTTCGACCTCCGCGATCCGGCGGCCGTCGGGGCTGATCCAGTACGTGCCGATCCCTTCCACTGTCAGCCGGCAACCCGTGGCCGAGACATGGCAAGTCACAAGCCTCATCCCATCGGCGATAAGCCCCTGACCACCGTAGACCCGCTCACCGCCGTCGGGCAGTGGCATGTCCCACTCGGCCGACCAGGTCGCTTTCCCTGGCGTTACATAGGTTCGTAACCCCGGCATAATGAAGTCGGTGACCAATCGCGAGCCGGCCACGCGGTAGATTCGCGGTGGACCAGGGCGAAACGAGACGAGTTCGATCGAAGGTGCGTCGGTCATGGCGGCTCATTTCCAATAGCGTTTTAGCCAGAGCTCGAGAAAGATGGATTTCAAGAGTAAAGACCCATCCAATGAAGGCTCGTAATTGCGGTCTAGTTGCGCAGCCAGCCAATCGCCACGAATGTAGCCCCTATCCACAACCAATGGATCGGTCATGAATCTGATGATACTGTCCTTCTCCTTATCCCGAATACCTTTCACCAGTAATGGCAAGAAACTCGTCGGATTCCGGCGCAAGCGCACCTCTTCGAGTAATCGACCGTTCATAGCCGCGCGATGGAGTGCTCTATCATTACCCGGTCGACCAATAATATACGCGGGCACGCTGAGAACGAACTCCACCAAACGGCGATCAAAATATGGGAGCGACAATTCCATTCCCTGTTGATTGTAGAGAATGCGAGATGTCGCAAAAACCTGGCTGAACACACTGCCCATCATGTTCTGATAACGCTGGGGCAATCCAGGCGCGCGCAGTGTTGATGGAGGAGTGGCGGGCAGAAGCCGGTTTTTCAAGTCTGTTCGTGCTAACAAGTCTTCATGGATGCCCGGAGCGACAGCCACAGCCCGCCGCGGCCATATCTGGCGGTAGGCTTGGGACATTTGTGAGGGTATTAATCGCCGCAGCCCGCTGTCGATGAAACTATTCCGCCACCGGATGGCAGATCGATTTCCCCAGACTGTCCGGCCTAGCAGGCCTAACCGCCACTCACGGGCCATGTCCAAAGCCCAGTAATGCTCGCCGGTCATCAAGACATCACCATAATATCCGGCTATCAGGGATCGCACGCCGGCCTTACTCGCGGAAGAGATGACCGACATAGGTAACCAGGCAAAAGCATCACTGAAAATATATTCAGGGGAAGACGGCAAGTTGGGCAAATTTTTAAAGGACCACTGCTCGTCTGAGGGAATATAAGTCGCGTCAAGACCATATCGCTCCACGACCGGCCGTATGTAGGCCCGCTCATCGCAACTTTTCAGTTCGTCAAAGGTGTAAGAAAAGCTCTTCAGCCGCGTTTGTCCGGTTTCGGCGGGCAACATCGGCGCGGCCAGCGCGGCCAGGGAAGTGGAATCCAACCCGCCGCTGAGGGATATTCCAACAGGCCCACGAACGCGCAGACGACTTCGGACCGACTCGGTTAGTAATTCTCTATAGTGATCGGCATATTCGCTTTCCTTCCGATAGCGAATCGAACGTGGTTGAAATTCCCAGAAAAGTTGGCGTTCGATCCCGTCGGCCGTTACGCTCAAGGTGTGGGCCGGCGNCAGATAAAAAATGTCGCGNAGAAATGTCTCTTCCAGTTTATCCCATAAGTTAACCAGGAAGGCAGCCACCCGATCATCATTAACGCGCGGCTGCACGGCGGGATGGGCCAAGAGTTGCGCGATCTCCGAAGCTATTAGAAAAACGCCGTCAATGCAGGTATAGCAAAGTCCGCGCGCGCCCATTGCGTCGCGGGCGGCGAAAAGTCTTTGCCGGTGATTGTCCCAGATCACAAAAACGAAATCGCCCAATAATCGCCGTGGGCAATCATCCCCCCATTCACGGTAAGAAAGAAGGATCAGCATGGCATCGCTAACCCTCGCTAATTGTTCTTGAGCGAGGCCCAGCCTCTGACCCAGTTCTCGCCGGTTGTCAAGACGGCAATCCGCAACCAGTAAAAGGTTATCCAGCGCAAGGGGTTGTTCTTCTTCCGTTTCCTCTGGCGTAAGGCGGAACTGCTTGACCCCCAAGCCTGCGGTGCCATCGATAGCGATTCCCATGCCATCGACGCCACGTTCGGGCCCGACGGTGATCATCGCATCGAGAACTGTGCGCTCAATCGGCGCGCCGTTTTGGTGAAATACTCCAAACAGTCTGCTCATTACAATGGATTTCTCGCAACTTGAGCACCGTAGGCGAAAAAATAAATGGCATTCCCGAAGACCCGGGAACGCCATTTAGAACCAACTATTCGCCATTCCTGGCTGTATGCGCGACAAGATTACCGTTGGACAGAGTGACGGATGAATCGAATCATTCCCGTCTGGTATTCGCGCGTTTTAACCACCGGGAAATGTTGTCCGACCGTAATCACTACCGCCGCCCCCTGACTCAATGGTAGGCACCGGCGACGGGGCCAACGTATTGGTACGCATATCGCCATGTCTTGTTAGGACCGGTTTTTGATATGGACTCTTCTCTCGTTGTGCCCGGTCGATTGTCTCGCGCGGTTGAGATTCATTTTGATTCTTCATTAATCATTTCTCCACAAGACCTGCCGGACCATCCTTAAAAAGCTTCGGCGGATCATCTCCGGCGACTATCCTCGGCATCCACCCAGGATAGCGGCTTATTTGCTTCATTGAACTGCTTACGGCCTCACGATCAATGTGGGGTCGCCCAGTACCGTCCAACCCAACAGAACATCCCTCATCTCGGGGCGGGAACTCGCAAGTACAATCTTCGCATCTTGCATCGCATCGCCAATCGTCGTCCCGGGAGTCATGAGCCGGGGCATCATCAATACACCCAAGGCTTTTTCTGAGGAGCTGTTGGTTAACGTCGTAGCGCCGGTCACTGCCGCAGCCCCATTCATTCCAGATAACAGGAACTTGTGAGCCAGAGTAATAGCAGTCGGATCTACAAAGTACGTATTCCAACAACCCCACTGGGTCACAACCGTTGGCGCGTTCGTATTCGTGAGAGCCGCAGCATAATTAGACGTAAACAACGGATAGAATGTCCAATGGTTCAAGCCTGAATGCCCGACAAAGCTGGTCAATCGCGGCCCTTGATTCAGAGCCGTGATCAACGTACTACGCGCCGTCAGGCTACCACCGGGATCAGTGACATAGGCCTTGTCAACAGTCCAACCGTTCAGCGCACTGGCAAAGGCGTTGCTGTCCGGCTCGAACCCGGCATCGGCCGCGAAAATAGCCGTTTTTACGTCTGTTCGGGCATCGTATTGCAGAGTCTTGTCGATCATCAACTGCAATTCGGCCGTTGTTCGCACCGGGAAACGGCCGATGGGAACGTCCGGCACCATGTTGCCATTCACATCTGTATATAGCGGATCGACCGGGGCGAAATTAACGCGCGTAATGGTGTTGGCATATAGGGACGGGATGAAACTGATGCTGCCATTGCCCAAATAGTCGCGGTAATCATATGTGTCGCCGCCGATGAGGGTGACGTACTTCACACCTTGCGAGAGGATCGCCCGCCGGACGAACTGCGCAATCGCCTTGGCGTCAACAATTCCATCACTAAATTGGTCATAAACGTCGTAGACGTCAACGACCTTTATGGTATACCCCTGAGCTTGCCGAGCCGCCAACCACGGCGATAGACCACTGATAAAATTAGGATGGGCAATTACTAGCAAATCCGCAGGGCCAGTCAGGTCGGCCGGGGGACGGGCCACCGTCACTTGAGGCGTAGGCAGGGTAGATACGGTTGAAACGTAGTAGGTAGAGGTAGTATTGAATCCCCTGAATGCAACCTGCCAGGTACCATCGCCACTAGGGGTAACGATCAAACCGGTCAGTTTTATCAGCCGTCCACCCAGCCCTTCCCGATAGACAACCACTTGATCGTTCGGCAGATTCGTAACCTTGAATGCCGAGCCTTTACCCTCGAAGGTCAACCGGCCGTCACGGGCGACAAAGGCTCGTGGATAGACCACTCCATACGATTCGAGGGCAGAAACATCAGTCAGGGCACCCAGATCCACAGGTTGGGTCATCGTCAACTGATTCGCACCTTCCTGCAACACGCCGGCCGGAAGTTGGACGCTGATGTCGACAGTCTCGACCCCATCGTAGATCTTATCGGCGACCTGTTGACCATTGACAGACACCAATGTGTGATGATCTGGGCCGGGTATTATGTCGGACGCGCCCCAAAGCGAAACCTTCAGTGTTGCGGGAGCAGCACCGTTTACATAATGATCTACGTTTAGCGGGTAGTTCCAAACTTTTGACAACCCAGAATGCATAAACGTGGCAAACCACGGATCATCGGTGGGCGAGAAGTAGCCGTAGACCTTATTCTCGGCAACTGTGGCTGTCTCCATGTAATAAGCCGGCGCATTTCGCAACGCGCTACGGATTGGCCGTACGCGTTGGACAACCGCCAGCTTATTGTTGTCCGGATTGACTTCAAGCCGATATACATTCGTATCCGTATACAGCGTGTCCAATCCTTCACCGATAAATTCGATGAAGGCTCCAGGGCCAAATCGCAATCTGGATACGTAAATAGGGACGATCTGGCCGCGGCTGGTCAGGGCTAGCTGCCGGCGAGGCACACCTGCCAGATCGAAACCGGCGGCCTTGAGTTGCTCATACGTAATTCGATAGACNCCATCTTCNCTNACGCGAAGTTCGACGGCCTNAGCAGCNGAGGAGANAGCCGCGCTGGTAGCGTCGGCGNAACTTGACAAGCCGACGGTCTGGGCGGCGGCGCGTTGTCGTGACAGCGCTTCGTTTTCAGCGGNNNTCGCNGCCCAGTCGATCACCTCCATCTNCACCCGCGCGCCAAAGGGCTCACTGGCGGGGAAAGGACCGTGGAAGCGGTTCTCGCCGAATAATCCGACGTCTTCAATATAGAAGGCCTCCCCGCTGACGTCCGGCGCGTCGTAGCTGTAATCCTGCGGCGTCTGCGAGTCGATCACGGTAGATGGGATCAGCTCGTCGTTCACTCGTTGAAGGCCATCGGTGGTCTCGACATAAAGGTTAAACCCGGCATTGGCCGTTTCGCTTGCGGTTGACCATTCGAAATGCATGCCGCCATTAGCCGGCGTGGCCTCAAAGTAAGCCACCGTCACCGGCGTGGTGATAGTCACATCGTCTTTAGCCGAGGCCACGTTATCGTTGGTCTCTCCCCGGCCGGTCACTTCTGCCTCATTGAACAACTGGAAGTTCTCCTGGTTCGTTATCTCATTGTTAGCGACCGTCGCCACGATGGTAATGGTTCCAGTGGCGTTTGGCGCCAGGTCAGGTAATCCGTTACAAGTCACCAAACCACCAAATGGGTCACCATTATGCGCGCACGTCCCGCCCGCGATAGGGGTCGCGCTGACGAAGATCAGATTATCATTCAGATCGTCAGTGACAACCAACTGAGTCGCGTCCTCTGAGTCGAAACCATTCGGGACATTCTTGTACGTGATCGTATAAGTCACGTTCTGCCCCGGTTTGACCGCCATGGGGTTGGCAGTCTTGGTCAAATCCAAATCGATGTTCGGTACATCAACAGGAACATTAAAGGTACGATCGCATACGCATTTTGAATCAGGTCTTGGTTCAGTATCTGTCGGGCCTGTACATATCTGATCCTGTCCGGAAGTCCTGGAGGTCACACAAAATGGCAGGTCCAGATTCCCATCGGCTATAGGAAATTTATCTGAGCAAACTGCGGTAATTGTCAATTGTACTGTTGCAGTTCCACCATTCATATCACCACAGGCATCACCACCATCTAGGTTTGCAAATGGGGAGGGGGTTGTAGGCACTGTCGACACACTACAAGAACCACTAATAGCGCCATTGTTATTAGGGTCACCATCATCCGAAAAATATACACCAAGGTCATAACGACCCTGAGTAGCATTATTATTAATCGTTATATTTGCGACAAATGTTACAGTGTCTGTGCCAAGTGCAGTGCATCCATCAATGATCTGTACAACCTGAGCACTTGCAATTGTTACATCGCCTGCGGTACAACCCGGGATAGCGCCACCATTGACCTCGGCCATGCAACCATCGTTTATTGTCGCCATTGGAGACATAGATGAGCTAGCCTGCAATATCCAGTTAAAACCTCTCGCCTCCTCCTCCGGCCACACCACCGGCGCGCGATTCGGCGGCACCGCGCCCCCGCGCCCGCCCTGCGCCAGCGCCGTCCCCCCAATCGCCAGCGCCGCCAAAAGCAACAAGCCCAGGATGAACATCATTCCGGTCTGGCGGGTAATGCCCTTTTGATTTCGATTCTTCTCGTTCATCGAATTGTCCTCCCAACCTCTCCCTCGGCTGAAAATGCAGCCCGCTCACTGACTCCAATCGCACAAGAGAACGGCTATCAATTGGATAATGCCTCTGCGCCATCACCGAGTTGTTGTCTCGATGGCCGTATCNCCATGNATAANAAGGCAACGAATCAATCACATTCTGGAGAAAGAAAGACCTGACCAGCACGACGGAACTACATAATCGACAATCAGGCTTCTTTTGATTAACAAATAAGACCTGGTCACTGCTGGGCTCTGGTGGCGGTCCAGACCCGTAACAACAGGATGGCTGCCTGCCTGCGTTCCTAGTGATTCAACCGGCAGGTAGGCGATAATGCCACGCGATCCCGCACACTACCTCCTGCCTAGTAGGATATACTCATTGAGGAGCTAAGTCAACGAGGGAAAACGCCCTTTCACGCATGCTTCACAGCCGCGATTTGGTCGCTGACCCGCGGCCTAGCGGCATTATGTCAATATTTTCACGATTGACATCCCCACTGGCCTATGCTACTCTGTCGGCAGTTAAGATCAGCGGTTCCTTCTGTATTCCTCTGCGCTCTCCGCGTCCTCCGCGGTTCCTTCTGTATTCCTCTGCGCTCTCTGCGTCCTCCGCGGTTCTTCATGTATTCCTCAGCGCTCTCCGCGTTTATTATGGCTTTTTCACCAGAATCAGGTTACTGTTGAA
>JAACJX010000594.1 GCA_014237545.1 Ardenticatenia bacterium
GCGTCGATGATATTGGGGCTGGCGCCGACGGTGCTCCAGCGGCGCGCGCCTTGCCGGGTTTCAATGAGAACGCGCGTCGTCGCCGCCGTGTTGTTTTCGCCGTCCAGGATTCTAACCTTGTAATCCTCGAGGCGCACGCCGCTGATTTGGGGGAAAACGCCGATGAGCGCCTGCCGGAGCGCGGCATCGAGGGCGTTCACCGGCCCGTTGCCTTCGGCGACAGTGTGCATGATTTTGGGCCCGACGCGTACCTTCACNGTNGCTTCCACGATCGTGCCGCGCCCGCGCCGGCGCTGGACCATCACCCAATAATCNGTCATCTCGAATGGCGGCACGTAGGCGGGATGCGTTCGCCGCAGCATCAATTCGACCGACGCCTCGGCCCCCTCAAATGTGAACCCTTGCGATTCGAGTTGCTTGATTTGGTCCAACACCTTGCCCACGTCGAGACTCTCGGGATTGAGGTTATACTGCCGGATCTTATCGACCAAGTTGCCCCGGCCCGAGAGCTCAGAAACAACGGAGCGCTGGCGATTCCCGACCGCTTCCGGATCGATGTGCTGGTAGCTAGCCGCGTGTTTGAGCATGGCGGCGACGTGGATGCCGCCTTTGTGGGCAAAGGCGCTGGCCCCAACGTAGGGCAGGTGATCGTCATGGGTGAGGTTGGCCACTTCGGCTACGTATCGNGACAGGTCAGTTAGTTGGGACAATTGCTCCGGGCGCACGCAGTCGAGCCCCATTTTGAGCTGCAGATCGGGGATGACAGAGCACAAATTGGCATTGGCCACGCGCTCACCGTATCCATTTATGGTCCCTTGCACCTGCGTCGCGCCTGTGCGCACGGCCGCGAGGGTGTTGGCCACGCCGCATCCGCCATCGTCGTGGGTATGGATGCCGACGGGTAGGNTTCCCAACCGTTCTATTACCTGCCGGGTCGCCTGTTCGATCTCCCAAGGAAGCGAGCCGCCATTTGTGTCGCACAGGACGATCCAATCCGCGCCTCCTTTGGCGGCCGCCTCGAGAGTGGCCAGCGCATGTTCGGGTCCGGCTTTATACCCGTCAAAGAAGTGCTCGGCGTCGTAGATAACTTCCTTGCCCAGCGATTTGCAATAGGCTACGCTCTCCTCGATCATCGCACGATTTTCGGCCGGGTCAGTCTCCAGTACGTCGACCACGTGCAGCTCCCAGCTCTTACCCACCAGAGTGACGACCGGCGTGTCCGCGCCCACCAGCGCCTGAATGTTGGCGTCATCCGCCGGGCGTGAGTTCTTGCGGCGCGTGCTGCCGAATGCCGCCAATTTAGCATGAGATAGCCCTAGGGCGGGGGCGCGGCGAAAGAATTCGACGTCCTTTGGATTCGATCCCGGCCAGCCGCCTTCGATGTAATCCATCCCAAACGCGTCGAGCCGAGCAGCGATTTTCAACTTGTCGTCAAGCGAGAGGGATATTCCTTCGCGCTGGGTTCCGTCTCTCAACGTGGTGTCGTACAGATATATGCGTGTCATGTCAGGGGATGGGCGTGGGTATTGACTCGCGCGGGTCGACTTGATTCGTATTCCTCTATATCAGGCGCGTGTTTCAAGAGGTATCCTAATTGGTCCAATCCCTCCAGCAAGCAGATTTTGTTGAACGCATCGATCGGGAATTGGACGCGGCGGCCATCGGGCAGGATCAACGATTGGGTATCCAGGTCGATGGATAGCACTAACTCCGGCTCTTCCGCGGCCAGACTCAACAGCTGCTGGTGCGTCTCGTCATCGACGACAACCGGCAATAACCCATTTTTCAGAGCGTTGTTGCGGAAGATATCGGCAAATGACGTGCTGATGACGGCCCGAAAGCCAAAATCAGTCAGCGCCCACGGCGCATGCTCGCGGCTCGACCCGCAGCCGAAATTGTCTCCCGCTAGCAAGATGCGCGCGCCCTGGTTGTGTTGCTGGTTTAGGGGAAATGTGGGGATCGGCTCACCGCTGCTTTCATATCGCCAGTCAGCGAACAAGTTTTTTCCCAAACCGGCCTTGCTGATCGTTTTCAGAAAACGGGCCGGGATGATCTGGTCGGTGTCAATATGGTCGGCCGGAATGGCGACTACCTGGGCCTTTAGTTTTGTAAATGGTTCCATAA
>JAACJX010000597.1 GCA_014237545.1 Ardenticatenia bacterium
GGCTACGGGGGAGGTCGCGCTCAGCTTTCCGCGGGAATGGGAAGCGGCATTCTACGCCCACCCACCGCTCGACGTGTGGGCGGATATCCCACGGCTGGGCCGGCCCACGCTGGCCGTGCGCGGCCGCGAGTCGGACACGCTGTTCCCCGACGCCTGGGCGCTGTGGCAATTGTTGCAACCGGCGGCGACGTTCGTTGAGCTGGATGGCGTCGGCCACATGCTGACTCTGGAAGCGCCGGAGGACGCGGCCGCGATGGTGCGGCACTGGCTGGATGATCTAGGTGTGAGTTAATCGCGGGACAGGGTATAATTGAAAGTCGTGACAGACTCAATTGAAACCACCCTTCCCAATGTTGATAGATCCACTCTATCGGTCGCGCCCCTTGGAGATAGCCAGGACGAGAAAGCGTATTGGCTGGCGCGAACGCCACAAGAGCGCTTGCAACATCTCGAGATACTACGCCGCATTAATTATGGACATCGTGCTACCGCCCGACTTCAAAGATTTTTTGAAGTTGTTGAACGATAAAGAGGTCGAGTACCTTCTGATTGGCGGCTATGCGGTCGCTTTCTACGGCTATCCACGCGCCACAAACGATATTGACGTATGGATTGCTATCAATCCATACAATGCCGAGCGGATCGTCACTGCGTTGCGTGAGTTCGGATTTGATTCACCTGATCTGTCAACGAATTTATTCCTGATCGAAGATCGCATTATCCGAATGGGAATGCCCCCAATGCGAATCGAAATTGCAACCACTATATCCGGTGTCAATTTCGAGGAGTGTTATGAAGAATGCGTCAGAGGTGAAATTGACGGTGTGTCAATCCCCATCATTAGCCTCAATCATTTAAAAGTGAACAAGCTAGCCAGCGGGCGTTTCAAAGATCTTAACGATCTTGAGAACTTGCCATGAGCGGCACGGATCCCGCACCCATATCACTCACAAACGGCAATGTCACCGCCCAACCGCGCCCCAACACGTAAGCCCGCGGTCCCTCGGCAGCAAAACGGCCCAGGCCGAGCTCCATCTCTTCATTCTCGTCCACGTTGCCGAAGGCCACGGCTGTGGCGNACATCTCGCCCGGCCATTCCGCGCCGCCGCCCCAGAGCAGGTTGAACGCGGGAGAATCCCCCACCGGCAGCGCGTCGTCATGGACGTAGACCCGCGGGTTGANCGTCGCCACGCGGGATAGCGCCACTTCGTCGCGGCCGNCGCCGTCCACGTCGCCAAAGGCGATGGCGGTGGCCCAGGCGTTGGCGGCCCAAGACTCGCCGAACTTCTGCAGCGTGGCGAAGCCGCTTGCGGCGTCATCGAACACGACCGCCCGCTCGTTCAGCCGGGCCAGGCGCGCCACGCCGANCTCTTCNGCCGGGTCGTCATCGACATTGCCGAAGGCGACCCCNATCGCGTAGGANCCCGGCCCCCANCCCTGCCCTGTCTGCCANACCGGNGCGAACGGCGCGGAGGCGGTCGCGTCGTCATANAGGAAGACGCGGGCGTTGGTGTCGTGCTGGCGCGTGACGGCCAGCTCNTCGANTNCGTCGCCGTCCGCGTCGCCNAAGGCGATGCCGGTGGCCACGGCNGCCGCGCCCCACGTGGCGTCGCCGCTCCAGAGCGGCTCGAACGCGGNCGTCGCGTCGTCGTAAACGAAGATGTGGTCTTTCTGGGTGGCGTCGGTGATGAAGCCAAGCTCGTCGCGGCCGTCGCCGTCCACGTCGCCAACGGCCGCGCCAACGGCCGAGACGGCCGCCGGCCAGTCGCTTCCGAAGGTCGTCAGCGAGACGAAACCGGCTGCCGCGTCGTCGATCACCCGGACGCGCTCGTTGACGGCGGCGATGCGCGTGAACGCCAACTCCTCGGCCGGGTCGTCATCGACGTTGCCGAAGGCCAGCGCCGTGGTCCACGACGCCACGCCCCAGCCCTCGCCGTAGCTCCACAGCGGCGTAAACCCGGTCGCTGCGTCGTCGAGAACCAGCACGCGCGCGCCGGTCGTGGCCCGGCGGCCGATGGCTACCTCGTCGCGGCCGTCGCCGTCGATGTCGCCAAAGGCGATGGCCGCGGCGTATTCGTCCTCGGCCCACTCCGCGCCAACGACGTGGAGGGGCAGAAAGGTGGATGGCGGGGGCAAAGGCACGACGTCTTCCGCAACGGCCGGCCGCTGGGCTGCCGCGAACAGGGTAACCAGTAGCAAGGCCAGTACAAGAAACAGGCGCGCGGGGCGAATCATCATAAGTTTGTCCTATCAATAAAGAAACCGGGGTTTCAAGAAAAAACCCCGGTTTCGGGTGATTACTTCAGCATCGGAATCTTGACGCCGCGCTCGCGGGCCACTTCAATGGCTCGTTCATACCCCGCGTCCACGTGGCGGGCCACGCCCATGCCGGGATCGACGGTCAGCACCCGCTCCAGACGCCGCGCCGCGGCCGGCGTGCCGTCGGCGACGATCACCTGCCCGGCGTGGAGGCTGTAGCCGATGCCCACGCCGCCGCCGTGGTGGAAGCTGACCCACGTCGCCCCGGAGGCGGTGTTGATCAGGGCGTTCAGCACGGCCCAGTCGGCGATGGCGTCGCTGCCGTCGCGCATGCCCTCGGTCTCGCGGTTAGGGCTGGCCACGGAGCCGGCGTCGAGATGGTCGCGGCCGATGACGATGGGCGCTTTCACGGCACCGTTGGCGACCAGCTCGTTGAAGCGCAGCCCGGCGCGGTGGCGCTCGCCGTAGCCCAGCCAGCAGATGCGCGCCGGCAGGCCCTGAAACTGCACGCGCTCCTGGGCCATGCGAATCCAGCGGCGCAGGTGGGCGTCGTCGGGGAAGAGCTCCAGCACGGCCTCGTCGGTGACGCGGATATCCTCGGGGTCGCCGCTGAGGGCCACCCAGCGGAACGGCCCCTTGCCCTCGCAGAACAGCGGCCGCACGTAGGCNGGCACGAAGCCGGGGTAGCTAAAGGCGTCGCTCACGCCTTCGTCATAGGCGCGCTGGCGCAGGTTGTTACCGTAGTCAAAGACGATGGAGCCGCGCCGCTGGAACTCGACCATCGCCGTGCAGTGGCGGGCCATCGAGGCCGCCGATCGTCGGGCGAATTCGACCGGGTCGCGTTCGCGCAGGGCGCGGCCGTCCTCGAAGCTCAGGTCGTCGGGGAAGTAGGCCAGGAAGTCGTGGGCCGAGGTCTGGTCGGTGACCAGGTCGGGCACGAGGCCGCGGGCCAGCAGGTCGGGGAAGACGGCCGCGGCGTTGCCGATCAGGCCAATGGAGCGCGCTTCGCCCGCTTCGGTGTAATGGCGCACCCGGCGCAGCGCGTCCTCCATGTCCTCGCTCACCTCGTCGATGTAGCGGTGCTCCAGCTGGCGGCGGGCGCGGGCGTCATCGACCTCGACCACGAGGGCCACGCCGTCGTTCATCGTNACNGCNAGNGGNTGNGCGCCGCCCATCTCGCCCAGCCCGGCGGTCAGCACCCATTTGCCGCGCAAGGACGGCCAGCCGGCCTGCCGCGCCGCCTCGGCGAAGGTCTCGAACGTGCCTTGCAGGATGCCCTGNGTNCCGATGTAGATCCAGCTGCCGGCGGTCATCTGNCCGTACATGATCANCCCCTCGGCCTCCCAGCGGTCGAAGTTCTCCTGCGTGGCCCAATGGGGAACGATGTTGCTGTTGGCGATGAGCACGCGCGGNGCGTCGGCGTGNGTGCGAAAGACGGCCACCGGCTTGCCGCTCTGGACGAGCAGNGTCTCGTCGTCNTCCAGNTCGGTCAGGNNGCGCANGATGGCGTCGAACGCCTCCCAGTTGCGGGCNGCNCGGCCGCGGCCGCCNTAGACGATNAGGTGCTCCGGGTCGTAGGCGACNTCGGNGTCGAGGTTGTTCTGGATCATGCGGTAGGCGGCCTCTTGCAGCCAGCCCTTACAGTGCAGTTGGGTGCCCCGTGGGGCGCGGATGGTGCGGGTCATGGAAGGTTCTCTCCTTGCCGCTCATTATAGGCGGTCGGCGTGGGAACCGCCAGAATCGTGCTGCTGGTAGGAAGAAGTAGAAACCGAGTTTTCAGCCCAATACCTTCGCCAAAATCAGATAGAGAAAAGGCTAGGGGTGGGAGCGTGAACCATCCCTAGCCGGGAAACCCGACGACAGATCGACTGCCCTAAAACCGGGTTCGGTTTTTGCGGAAGCAGTTTCAATGTCTCGGTTACA
>JAACJX010000232.1 GCA_014237545.1 Ardenticatenia bacterium
CCCCCGCGCCCAGAAAGCCGACGCCGGTGACGACCTGGGCCGCGACGCGCGTCGTCTCGTTGCCTTCCGGCACGACCACGTAAGAGATGATGGAGAACAGGCACGAGCCGAGGGCGACGGCGGCGAAGGTGCGCAGCCCGGCGCTGCGGCCGCGCAGCTCCCGCTCATAACCAATGAGCAGCCCCAAAAACGCCGCCAGCGCCAGCCGCCCGGCCAACATCAATTCCGTTTGCATGTCCATTGAGTAATCTCCTGTAGAGAAGAGTCTGCAGATTTCTCTTATCGGACCAACAAGTTTTTGAACGATCCATAATTGTGGACATCAATCGGCATATTATCGACACCCCGGATCGATTAACCTTACATTCCATGCCCTTCTTAAGTGAAAATTCGAAATGTGAATTGACCCTTTTCATAACGGTTTAAATCTGCGTAATCTACGTAATCTGCGGATCCTCTCCTCTCTAATCTGTGGATTCTTCTCCCATCGCCAGCCACCCCGGCAGCGAGTCGAGCAGGCGCGCCATGACCGATTCTGTCCGTGCCGCGAACAGTTCCGGGCGGCCGTAGGCCTCGCCGTCTTCGCGCTCGTGGTCCACCAGGTCGGTGACGGCGCGCAGGATGAGGCAGCGCGTCCCGTTGCGGGCGGCCACATGGGCAATGGCCCCGCTCTCCCAGTCGGCGGCGATGGCTCCGAAGCGGCCGCGGAGGTCCGGAATCTCCCCGGCCACGATGTCGCGGTCGGCCGAGATGAGCAGCTCGCGGCGAGCGGGCAGCGGCAGCGGCCCGCGCAGCCACGACAGGTCGAGCTCCGTCGCGTAGTGGGCCAAGGCCTCGTCGGGGTCGCCCATCTGCTCCAGGATATCGTAGACAAGGGTGAAATCGACCAGCAACACCTCGCCGGCGGCGATGTCCCCGGCGAAGCCGCCGCACGTGCCCAGGTTGACCAGTAACGGCGGCCGCCAGCGGTCGATGGCGTACTGCGTGCTCGCGGCGGCGGCGATCTTGCCCCAGCCGCCATGGAAGAAGACGACCCGGCGGTCGGGGCCGCGGCCCGGCAGCGTCGCGGCAATGGCCTCGCCATAAGGCGTGGCCAGAGGAGGCAGGCCGGCGAACCGCTCGCGGACCGGCCGCCATTCGGCGTCGGCCGAGATGAGGACAACGGCGTCGACCGGCTCGGGCGTGGGATAGGGGTGGTTCATGGCGGGCATTATACCGCGCGTCGTCAAAAGGAATAGTAGTTGAACTGGGGGGAAAGGGAGAAAGGGGGAAAGGGAGCAGGGGCGGGATGATCACGGGGTCCGTCATTCAGGCGGCCGGCGCCCCCGCAGGCTCGTGGATTCTTCTTACTTGTTGCGACAACTGCTAAAGCGGGTAGAATGAGCGCGGGAATTGAGGAAAAATCTGGAGGAGTGATGCCGCCATTACGTGATAGTAATGCCGTTCAGGCTTTACAAGTAGTACCCTTTTTCGCCAACCTGCCGGATGAGCACGCGACGGAACTCGCCAAAAGCCTGGTGCCCCGCCGCTTCGCCCCCGGCCAGGTAATTTTCCACCTCGGCGACCCCGGCGGGCTGCTCTATCTAATCAGCCGGGGCAAGGTCAAGATCAGTCACACCACAACCGAAGGACAGGAAGTCGTGCTGGCCATCCTCGGCCCGGGCGATTTCTTCGGCGAGCTGGCCCTGCTCGACGACGCGCCGCGCTCAGCCACGGCCGTGGCCCTGGAGGCGACCGAGACGTGGACGCTCCACCGCGAGGAGTTCATGCACTACCTCATGGACAACCCTGACTTCGCGCTCCACGTGCTGAAGACGCTGGCCCGCCATATTCGCCGGCTGAACACCCAACTGGCCGACATCTTCTTCCTCGACCTGCCCGGCCGGCTGGCGCGCACGCTGCTGCAACTGGCCGAACAATATGGCACCTACACCACTGAGGGCACGGTCATCAACCTGTCGCTGACCCAAACCGACCTGGCCGAGATGACCGGCGCGACCCGCGTCAGCGTCAACAAGGCGCTCGGCCGCTTCCGCCGCGCGGGCTGGATCCGCGTGACCGGCCGGCAGGTGACGGTCATCGACCGCGAGGCGCTGCAGGGGATGATCGTCGTGTCAGGCGGCGAGGCCTAGCCAAAGCTGGCCGCGGACTGACAATGGAAAACGGAGTTTCTCGGAAGAAACTCCGTTTTTATTTGTAAAAGATCGCCCAATCACTACGCCGGACAGCCAAAAATCGTGTATAAACACGGGATCGCAGGCCGAAAAGGCGGCGACAGAGACCGTATGAGTGCTACCGATAACACAACCCTGCCCGCGGGGGAGCCGGAACCGCCCGCAACCGAAGCCNCNCCCGGCAAAATNGGNNATGGCCTGAACCGTGGCGGCCTGGTCGCCATTTTGCTGCTGGTCATTCTGGCCNTGGCCGGCTGGTTCCGGTTCACCGGCCTGGCCTGGGACAGCGACAGCCATCTCCACCCCGACGAGCGCTTCCTGACGATGGTCGGCAGCTCCATCAGCAGCGTCGAGAACCCGCTCGACTACTTCCGCACGTCCGTCTCGACGCTTAACCCGTACAACTTCGANTACAACCTCTACGTCTACGGCAACTTCCCGATGACCGTGACGCGCTATGCGGGCGAGTGGGCGGCCGGCTGGTGCGACGCGACCGCCGACCCNGCCGTCCCGCGCGAAGGGTGGTGCCGCTATCACTTCAGCGGCTACGACGGCATCCACANCGCCGGCCGCTTCCTGTCGGCGCTGGTCGATCTGATCACCGTGCTATTCACCTTCCTCGTTGGCCGCCGCCTCTACGGCCCGGCCGCGGGGCTCATCGCCGCCGCGCTGATGGCCTTCGCCGTGATGCCCATCCAGCAGTCCCACTTCTTCACGATGGACAACTGGGCGGCGATGTTCGCCACGGTGGGCATCTANGCNGCCGTCCGCGCCGCGACCCTGGGCGACCCGGAGCCGCGTTTCCGCTGGCGGTGGTGGGCCGTCTTTGGGCTGGCCCTGGGGCTGGCCGCCGCCTCGCGCGTCAACGTGGCCCCGCTGGCGTTGGTGATCAATTTGAGCGCGGTGATCCTGTATGCGCGGGTGAAAATGAGCGCAGGGGAGAAAGGGAGCAGGGGAGAAGGGGAGAAAGGGAGCGAGAGTTCTGAACTCGTATCTCGTATCTCGTATCTCGTGATTTTGGGCGTCGCCCTCGCCGCCTTCGTCTCCNTCGTCNCCTTCCGCGTGGCGCAGCCGTATGCCTTTATGGNCGCGCAGATGGTCCGGGNGACAGCGCTGGCCGAGNCGGGCGTCGAGCCGGGGGCGCTGGCGGTGGCCGTCAAGTCGGTCATCGGCCTGAACCCGCAGTTCCTGGCCAACCTGGCCGAGATCCAGCGCTTGCAGGAGCCCGAGGCGATGTTCCCACCGGCCATCCAGTGGACCGACCGCCCGGCCCTCCTCTTCCCGCTGAGCAACATGGTCCTGTGGGGCATGGGGCTGGCGGCGGGGGTGTTTGCCTGGTTTGCCGTGCTGTGGGCGCTGTGGCGATCATTGGC
>JAACJX010000166.1 GCA_014237545.1 Ardenticatenia bacterium
GCTCGGCGCGGCGCTCGTCGCCGAAGAGCAGCGTCGTGGAGGTGAAGGCGTAGCTCGCCGAGAGGCGTGGGTTCAGCGGCGTCGCCTCGGCGGGCCTCTTGTCGGGGAAGATGCACACGACGGGGCCGCCTGGGTCGCCGCCTTTTTGCTATACAGGCCGGCTCAACGAGCTATAGCCGGCTTTTTTACTGAATCTCCTCCAGAAATTTCATCGGCACGATGGCCGCGCCGACAATTCCAGGGCCCGTATGCACGCCAAGCACCGGCGAGATCCGCAGTACTTCGAGCTTCGCCACGGGCAACGCGCTCTGAATCAACTCCGCAAGCTGGTTAGCCTTATCCTCAAAACGTCCGTGCATAACGGACACCCACAAAGGTTCGCCTTTCCCGTATTGCGACGCCATGTGCTCCGTCAGGTCGTTGAGCGCGCGGGAAATGGTGCGACTCTTGCCNACGGTATTATACTTTCCATCTGATTTCGAGACGTTGATGATCGGTTTGATATTTAGCACAGAGCTAGCCAACGCTTGCACCCGGCCTATGCGGCCGCCACGCGCCAGATATTCCAGGGTATCCAGCGTATAAGCAACCTCCGTGGCAGTTCTGATTCGGTCCAACTGGGCCAGGATGTTAGTCAGCTCCCAACCAGCGGCGATGGCCCGGGCGGCGGCGATGACTTGGAATCGGAGCCCGCCGGAAAGCGTCAGGCTGTCGACCACGTNGATATTCTCCTCCCTGGCCTGGGTCGCTCCAATGCGGGCCGCATTGACTGTTCCGCTTAGCCCGGAAGAGATGTGGATCGAGAGGATCTCATCACCATCACCCTGGAGCGTGCGGTAGAGGTCAGAGAAGTTGCCCGGCGAGGGCTGGCCTGTGGTGGGTATCTGCGGGCGCATGGCCTCCAGACGATTGTAAAACTCATCGTGGGTCAAATCCTCGGAGCGAATCTCGCCCTCCGGAAATTGANTGTACAAGGGGACGACGGATATATCGAATGCCGCTAAGTCTGCGGGGGCCAGATCGGCGGCCGAATCGGTGACTATTTTCATTTGGCTCCTCACCTGATCAAGTCGAGTGGGCGAGGTTGCTACCAATAGGAGGATAAACGCCTGACCGACTTGTATTGTGAATGTTCTGAGTATAGCACTAACTCAGAAATGATACAGCGAGCCCAACAAGCGCTCCGCCAATGATCAGCCAGGTCGAATTGACTCTGAAGCGGATCAGGAGGAGCGCGGCGGCAATTGCCAGGAGTGCGGTGGGGATATCGACAATGGATTGCCGAGCCAGATCGACCGTTACGGCCGCCATCAACCCCAAAGAGGCCGCGACAATGCCGTCCAACAGCGCGGCCAGCCAGGGCGACCGCCGCAAGCGGGGGATGAATGGGCTGGTGATGGCNACAAAAACGAAGCTGGGCAAGAAGATGCCGATAGTCGCGACGACAGCGCCCGGGACACCAGCGACCAGGTAGCCGATGAAAGTCGCCGTCGTGAAGACCGGCCCCGGCGTNAATTGGCCGATCGCGACCGCGTCCAGCAGCTGCCCGCTGGTCACCCAGCCCAAGCGCTCCACAAATTCAGTCTGTAAAAAGGCGACCAGGACGTACCCGCTGCCATACAACACGGAGCCAATCTTCAGAAAGGTCAGAAATAGCGTGCTCAGCGTGACCGGGAATGCCTCCTGAACCAGCCTGCTGACAGCCAGCGACCAGGCGCCGCCGCTCGCCGGCAAAAGGTACAGGACAGACAGGGTGATGTGTCGTCTTTGTTGCATCAAACGCTTGCCATTGACGGCCAGCATGACCAGAATGCCACCACCGAATAACAATAACAGCTCATTGANGTNCAGAAAGTAGAGGCCAAATACGGCCCCGGCTACAAACNCNAGCAACCAGTTCNTGATCGCCGTGCGCGACAGGCCCCACACAGCTTGCAGGATCACGGCAATAATTACCGGCTCGATGCCGTATAGCAAAGCCTCGGCCGCCGGNGTCGTCCCATAGCGTACATAAAGACTGGCTATGGCAAGGACGAGCAAAAATGCGGGCAGGATGAAGGCCACTCCGCCGGCGATCAGCCCCCGCCACCCGGCCCGGACGTAACTCAAATGAATAGCCATCTCCGTTGAATTCGGGCCAGGGATGAGGTTCGTCGCCGCCAGCAAGTCGAGGAACTCAGAATCGCTGACCCACTTGCGGCGGGTGACGATTTCATCGCGGAACATGGCGATATGAGCGGCCGGCCCGCCAAAGGCCGTGATGCCCATACGCAAAAACAGGGCGGCCACCTCCCCGGCAGTCCCTGCTGGCTCTCGCCCCCTCGTCACTTCAGCTTCTGAATTACTCTCATCCATAAAAATCTACGACATATCAATTGTTCAGGGCGGTCTGAAAAGCCGCCTTGAAAACAATCCATATCAAAGGCTCCATCAGAGCGAAACACCTATGATATACCGGCTTGTCTATGATATTGGTGATGCGATGCTTGCCAGGAGTTGAGTTTAACCCATCANCTATTGTTGACAAATACATATTACGATGATAATATATTTGATATCAAACTAATTAATACTAGGGCAGAAAATGACCCAAGGAGAGATCGATGCAATTACACGGGTTACATCATGTAACGGCCGTTACCGGCAACGCGCCGAATAACCTTGACTTCTACACGCGCGTCCTGGGCCTGCGACTGGTAAAGAAATCGGTCAACCAGGATGACACGTCGGCTTACCACCTGTTTTACGCCGACAAGCTCGGCTCGCCTGGAACCGACATGACCTTTTTCGATTGGCCGCAAACTGGCCCTGACCAGCGTGGAACGGATAGCATCGTCAACACGATGTTTCGCGTCAGCGGTCGTGAGGCGTTGGCGTATTGGGCGGACCGTTTAGCCGGCCACGACATAAGAACTCAGCCGCTCACCCAGTTTCGCGGCCGCGACATCCTCCGGTTCGAGGATCCCGAAGGTCAGCGTCTGGCCCTAGTCGATGACCACGGCGAGCCATTCGAAGGCGAAGTGTGGGATCAGACAGATGTGCCGGCGGATTATGCNCTGCGTGGGTTTTATGGTGTCACGCTCAGCGTGCCGACCCTCGAACAGGTAGGAATGATATTGACGCGCATTCTAAACTTTGACGAGATAGAACGCCTNCCTAACCCGGATAACCCCTCAGAAGAAGTCGTCATTTACGCGATGGACGGCGGCGGCCCGGGCAAGGAAGTCCACGTCATCGTCCAGCCCGACGCGCCGCGCGCTTGGCTGGGCCGCGGGGGCGTCCATCACGTGGCATTTCGACTGCGAGACCTGGCGGAGCACCAACAGTGGAATGCTCTGTTGAACCGGGTTGGGTTGCCAAACTCGGGTCTAGTCGACCGTTTTTATTTCAAGTCTCTCTACTTTCGAATCAGCAACGGTATATTGTTCGAGCTGGCGACCGATGGACCGGGTTTCGA
>JAACJX010000072.1 GCA_014237545.1 Ardenticatenia bacterium
GCCACGCGCTGGCCCAGACGGCCGCCCAGGGCGCCGGATTCCCACGATTGCACCGGCTGCATGGCGTGGAAGGCGCGGATACGCTCGGCCGCCAGTTCAAGCGCCCGCCACAATTCCGGCGCAATAGATCTCGGCGCGGCGCTAATTTGGGCGGGATCGACCGCCAGCCTGTCCAGGCTGACGTCGTCGATGCGCCGGGTCCAGTCTATTAGTGCCGCGTCGCCGCGCTGCTTGACGTCGCGTAGAACGCGGTCGACGGCCTCGGCAGGGGAAACATCCATCCCGAATATTCGCCGCAGCGACGCCTTTACCGNGTCGGGGATNGCCGGTTCCAGCGNGTTCTGCCGGCGCAGTATCGACCCTCGTGCCTCTTCCGATGTGTAGATAGTGATCATGATTGCTTCGATTACCTTAAAGTTTTTTCCCAAGCTAAGCCGAGCGCAACGCATTGAGCATGGCGCGATAGCGCACCGGCTCCTCTTCAAAGATATAGGCACAGGGAACGACGACCACGCCGCTGCCGCCGATGGCGCGTAGCTGGCCGACCGCCTCGAACAGCTTGTCTTGCCGGACGATGATATTGATGGCGTACCAGTTCGTCTCCGCCCGCAGATGCTCACGAGCAACGACGGGCGCGATGGTCGGCCCCTGCAGGCCCCCAAGACTCGTCTGGGCAAACATGCGCCCGCCAATTTCCTCGGCCGAAGCGCCGCGCATATTGGCGGTAATCAGNAAGGAGCCCCGCGCCCGCGAGTAAGCCTCGATATACTCCAACAAATGCCGGGCCGTGGCCAGCACTTCTGGCCTGCCCTGCAAAGCCTCCCGATTGGCGATGAGCACNGCCTGGGAACGCAAGACNTCCCCGTCGACCAATGGCCGCAAGTGATTGTCACGCAGCGTGATGCCCGACGAAACCAGATCGCAAATCAGGTCGGCGTAGCCGATAGCCGGGGCGATCTCAAGCGTTCCATCTACGGTGATTAATTGGAACGGCTCGATCCCCGCGCGCTTAAGGAACCTGGACGTTACTTCAGGAAACTTGGTGGCTATGCGAATAGGTTGCCCCTTATTNCCGAGGGCCGTCGCCCAATCNCGCAGGTCGGCGATCGTCTCAACCGGNGTTGCTTCCGGAACGGCGAGGTTGAGGGTGCAGCCGCCAAATTCAAGGTCATCGTGGATGACCAGCACCGGGCCGCTGTCATGCGCTCCTTTCTCGGCCAGCACGTCGTAGCCGGTGATGCCGAAATCAATGCTCCCCGCCTGCACGCTGGTGACGATGTCGCCCGGCCGCTGGAACATCACCACCACGCCCGGCAAACTGGGGATGGTAGCGGCGTATTGCCGCGGGTTCGGCCGATACACCCGCAGCCCACAAGCGGCCAAAAACTCGATAGCGCCATCCTGCAGGATACCCTTGCTGGGCAATGCCAGCCTAATATCTTCTCGGTTCATAAGTCCCTCAACCAACAAAAAACCCTCCCCAGGTTCTGAGGAGGGTGCAGTACTCTCGCATAGCGCCGGCCCAACCGGCCGCTTCAACCCGGGTAGCGGTGAATTACCATACGATGATGGTGGGCGAAGCCGCTATTCAGGCTGAAAAAGGCAAAATTCTGTCGCATTGAAAAGGAGTCTAGCAAATGAATTCGAGCGCGTCAACGGGTGAAACACGCGGCTTGACGACGAAATTCGTTTTCTTTAACGACGCTATCCCAACAAAACGCGATCCTGCTATAATCGAATTTCCAAAAAGACACAGGTCAGCCATAGCATGAATCCATTCACCAGGCACCTCAGTCAAGGATATCCAGACCCCCAATTTATGACCTTTGTTGCCTACTGGGACCGATTGGAGCGGGTAGTGATTAACGTATACAGGGAGAAAATGACCCCAGCANCGGCCGAGCCGGAGTTCAATCTCGTGTGGCCCTGGTTGAGGGAGCACTATTTACCCTGGGTCGAAGCGCTACGACCCTATTGGCAGGCGACACGAGCGGCCGGGGAACCGACCCAAACCGACCCTTTCAAACTACTCCTCGAATTCAACAAGCCGGAGGCCNTTCCCGGGGACTGGCGCGCCATGCAGCACCTGCCGGCCGCGCGCGAGGCGATCAATCGCTACATCCTTGACTCGGAAAACAAGGCGAGTCGCCCCTGATCCCCTTGGCATGGCCGCTACAGAAGAGGATTTTATTATGCTCAATATTCGACGCTCGACATTTTTCTTGGGTTTCGTAATAGCCGCTCTAACCGCGCTCATTGTCTGGTACTACCAGAAATCCACTTCGGTGGAAGACGGCGCTCTGGACCTTCTCGATCGATATTCGCANGCCAAAGCGCGTATCGGCGAGTTGGAAAAGCAGCTCCTAGAGCAGCCTAGTGCTTAAGCCTACTCCCTGACTCGCAGGATATCCCTGACCAGCCCCCCGTCTTTCACCAGCCACACCTCTGTGGCAAACCGTTCGATAAAGTAGCGATCGTGAACCACGGCAAGAACAGCGCCGGGGAATTGAGCCAGCGCTTCTTCGAACCGCGTGCGGGAGGGAATGTCAAGATGGTTGATCGGTTCGTCAAGCATAAGAAAGGTGTACCCCTCGGCGACCAGCGAGGCCAGAGCCAACCGGCTGCGCTCGCCATAGCTAAGATCGGCGATTGGCCGCAAGGCATCATCGCCCTCGAACAAGAAGTAATGGAGGAAAGAGCGAGCCTCCGTTTCGGAATAGGGCGCGGCCCTTTGAATGGTCTCCAGTGGCGTTGAACCGGCGTCCAGCGATTCCTGTTCCTGGGTCATGAAGCCGAGTTTCACACTGCCGCCCAGCCGGATCCGGCCGCTGAGAGGCGGTAGCTGCCCGGCGATAACCCTGAGCAGCGTGCTCTTGCCGGCCCCATTGGGCCCGGTCAGCGCGACTCGCGCGCCGGCCGTGACGGTCAGGTTGATGCCAAACAGCAATGGCCGCCCATCGTACCCCACGGCCACGTCTTGGAGGGATAGCACATCACGGCCGATATGGGCTTTCGCCGCGTCCTCAAAATCCACCTTCATTTGCCACGATCGGTCCGGCTTCGTCACGCGCTCATCCGAGGCCAGGAACCGATCCAGCTTTTTCTCGCGCGAGGCCGCCTTGCGGGCCACCTTTTTGGCGATCCGGCGCACCCCCGGCTGGTTTGGCTTGGTCGTGATCTCCACATGGCGGGCCTGCTCTTTGGTGCGGGCGATATCCCGCTTAATGCGCTGAATCTCATACTGCTGATCGCGCCAGGCCGATTGCTGGCGCGCCTGCTCGCTTAGGTATTGTTCCAGGTAATCGGTGTAATTGCCGGTGTATTGCCGGATTGTGTGATGGATGGGATTCAGGTCGAGTATGGTATTCACTGAGCGATCGAGAAACGTGCGATCATGAGAGACGATCAAGGCCGCTCCTGCGTAATCGGCTACCCAATCCTCCAGCCATTCGAGCATCTCAATGTCAAGATGATTGGTCGGTTCGTCCAGGAGCAGGACATCGGGCTCGCCAAGGAGCACGATGGCTAAAGCCAACCTCGTCTTTTGCCCACCACTTAAACGGCCGACGGGCAGCTGCGGATCAAGCGTGTCCAGCCCCAGATGGGCCATTATCGCCGGCAGATCGCCCGACTGACGGCGAGCCAACCGGGCAAGGACAGTATCGTAGCTCGCCTGTAAGGCGGGTTGTTCCGGCGCGGTCGCCAGTTGGGTCGCCAGGTCGGCCAGCTCATTCTCTAGCGCCGCCGAATCATCTGTCGCTCGAGCCAATACCTCAGACAGGGTGAGGCGTGGTTCAACTTCCAGACCCTGGGCCAGATACCCTACCTTCAAGTCAGATGGCGTCAGCATGACCTGGCCGCTATCGGACATCTCCTGGCCCGCAATAATGCGCAGGAGTGTCGTTTTGCCGCTGCCGTTGGGGCCGATCAGGCCGGCCCGCTCGCCGGGAGCGATCGAAAAAGTGATGTCGTTGAGGATGGTTGAAAGATTATAGGACTTAGAAA
>JAACJX010000562.1 GCA_014237545.1 Ardenticatenia bacterium
CAGTCGATCTGTCGTCGGGTTTCCCGGCTAGGGATGGTTCACGCTCCCACCCCTAGCCTTTTCTCTATCTGATTTTGGCGAAGGTATTGGGCTGAAAACTCGGTTTCTAAAGGTTGCTTGAGATAGGCCTTGATCTCCCCATCCGTCGCCGTCTGGGGCAGTTCGGGATAGTCGTCGGCCAGGTGGTAATACGGATAGCGGGCGCTCATCAGCCGCGTGCGCGTCAGAGCCAGCGCCACGCGGCTGGTGTCGATGGTGATCCAGCGCCGCCCCCACTGCTCGGCCACGTACGCCGTCGTCCCGCTGCCGCAGGTCGGGTCCAGCACAAGGTCGCCGGGGTCGGTGGTCATGTGAAGGCAGCGCGCGATTACTTCGGGAGCAGTTTGAACCACATAAGACTTCTGGTATGAAGTCGGTGCATCGTTCCAAGTGCTTGTTCGTTTTTTAAAGGGGAAATCATCGTAGAATAAGCGATAACTCAAACTACGCCCTTCGGGCTGAAGTCGCCCCACATTCGCAAGCAATCTAAGCTTTTCCTCCGTGACCACCCACGCTCCCCTACTTGGGGGTGGATACATCTGACCTTCATATGTAAATGGGTAATCACTCAGCGGAGAGTATGAAGGAGCTATCAATGTGAACAATCGATAATATTGTGTTCCCCGTGGATGAGCGGTAGATCTAAATTCTGCTTCGGGGATTTTCTGCCACGAAATGTCGGGGAAAAGAGCATAAGGTCCGTGAGATGCCACTTGCGAAACGTCGTTTTCCTCATAAAGATGGCGGAACTTGAGATTACCTAAATCCTTGGCGTAAAAGAGTATGTAATCGTGCATCGTCTCAAGATATTTTGCTCCCAGAGGTATGCTCTTTTTCCTCAAGACAATATCAGCTACAAAATTTTCCGAGCCGAACACCTCGTCCAGCACATTTCTTAGGATGTGTACATTCTCAGAATTGATTTGCACCAGTATGCTGCCCGTCTCGGTCAGCAGTTCGCGGGCGACAGTCAGCCGGTCGCGCAGGTAGCTGAGGTAGCTGTGGATGCCCAGCTGCCACGTGTCGCGGAAGGCCTTGACCTGCTCCGGCTGGCGGGTCAAATGGTCGGCGCTGCCGTCCTTCACGTCCCGCTTGCGCGTGCTGACCTGCCAGTTGGAGCCGAATTTGATGCCGTAGGGCGGGTCGATGTAGATCATCTGGACGCGGCCCTTTAATCCTTCCTTCTCGGCCAGCGACGCCATCACCAGTAGCGAATCGCCCAGGATCATCCGGTTGCTCCAATGGGGGCGGCTGCCGTCGTCGTGGCTGTAGAAGTCCAGCCGCTTGCCCGGCGCGTCCTCGTCAAAGCCGTTGAAGTCGGCGAACATATTCAGCTGGTAGTAAGGCGATTCATCGCCGATCTCCCCTCCCCTGGCCTTGCGCGCCTCGCGCACAAAGTCCTCGATGATGGCCTCCGGATGGATCTTCTCCTGAATGTACACCGGCACGACCGGCACATCCAGACCGTCGCGGTCCTGCTCGTCCTTACCCTTCCAAACCAGCTGCGGGTCCAGCGACGGGTCGCGGGGATAGAGCAGCGAAGGCGGCGCGCTCTCCTGGTCGGCCACAAAGCCGCGCTGCTCCTCGGTGGGGATGTTGGCGCGGCGCTCGTCGTGGCGGATGGAGTCGATGGGGATGCGGGTGGATTTACTGACGCGGGCCATCACTCCTCTTCCCGCTTTTCGGCCGATTGAAAACCTTCGATGGCGGCGTATAGCTCATCGACCGTCTGCCCGGCGAAGGCCTCATCGCGCCAGCGCAGATAGTCGCCCCGGCCCATCTCCCGCCCGGCCCAGAAACGAGCCAGCTTCGAAGGACTCATATGCCGTAACAAAACATCCCAGGCTTCACGCCAGATCTCTACGTCGCTGCTTACGTTAACAGTCATAACTCACTCCAGGTCTTGCCCAACGATCTCGCGCACAAATGTCGCCGGGTCGATAATGGTCATTCCTTGATCCGGCCGGCGGCGATAATTGCGGATCAGGCGATTGTCGACGGTGATGAACCAGGCGGCGCTCGCCGCTTCGGCCGTGGCCACGTGCAAGGCGTCGAGGCTCTTGATGCCTGACTCCTGCAGGGAGACGGCTCGTTCGCGGATGGCAGGCGTGACCGGCTGGTAGTCGGCTGCCAGGGCCATGACCCGCTCTACCCACTCCCGCCGATCGGCAAATGGATTGCGGCTGTTCTCATAGGCCACCACGGCTGAAGCGACCAACTCAACCTCAGCTGATTCCACTAGTTGCAGGATAACGGATAGAGCCAGCGTCTCCAACCAGATGCGCGGCTGCGCCTGATCATCAAATGGCCGATTGTAGACGCTGGTATCCAGATAGATGCGCATGACGATCCTCTACCCCATTATACAGATAAAAACCTATGATCCCCTGTTTGCATTCCACCTTTAGAAACCGGGTTTTCAGGAAAAAACCCGGTTTCGGTGGTTCACGTGGGCGCGGATGGTGTTCTTGGCGTCCCANGGGTCGGTGATCTGGATGAAGTCCCAGCGGCCGTAGCGGCCGTCGTTGTTGACGGCCGGCACCCACAGGTCGGCGGCCGTGGCCACCTTGGCCGGTTTCTTGGGGTCGGGGTTGCCCGACACCTCGACGATCAAGTTGAGCAAATCTTCCTGTCCATCGTCATAATGGACGATGAAGTCGGGGATGTAGCGGCCGTCATCGCCCTCATAGGTGTAGGGGATGGTGAAGTTCAGGCCGTGGTTCTTCACGTAGTGGATAACCTCGTCCATTTCCTCCAATGCCTGGGCCATCTTCTGCTCCCAGCTTTCCGTGTCGGCGACGACATAGTTGATGTGGCACTTCCTCTCATCCGTGGCGTAGACCGGCCGCGTCGTGTCAAAATCGACATAGCGCGTCGAGCCTTCGGTGTCATAGGGCTTGAAGATCGCCCGCAGTCGCGCCTCGCCGCCCGCCGAGCGGACGACGGCCCGGTAGATGCGGTCGGCCGCGTTGTGGGCCAGCTCTACCAGAAAGAGCATCTGCGGGAAGGTGTTGTCCTTGCAATAGAGACACTCGGCCAGCCACTGCTTGCTGATGTCCAGCAGTTGCGGGAAGAGCCACGGTTTGTCGGCGAAGTACTTCGACAACACGAGTTTGGCCAGCGCGAAGGGCACTTCGGCCGGGCGGCGGCGCTTCAGGTCATCGAGCGTGTGGATGCTGCTTTCGCCGACGATGGGCGCGTTCTCGGTGCGGGTGGGCACGTCGGCCGTCGTCAGGGCCATCTTCGACTCGTCGTTGAACTCGGCCGACAGCCGCTCCGACGGCAGGTCATAGCGGTAGCCGTCAAGGCGCGGGAATTTGATCTCGCAGTCGATCCGGTCCTCCAGCGCTCGCACCCGCGTCGGGATCTTGCCCGGCGTCGGGTTGGGCAGCGAGCCGGCGGTGGGGATGAAGGAGAAAGGCACGCCATAAACCTCGGCGTACTCGGCCGGGAACTTGCCCTCGTCGTCGGCGGCGTAGCTCATGCGGCGCAGGGCGCGGCCGACCACCTGCTCGCACAGCAGTTGCGTCCCGAAGGCGCGCACGCCGAGAATGTGGGTGACCGTGTTGGCGTCCCAGCCCTCGGTCAGCATCGACACGCTGACCACGCAGCGCACGCCCTCGCCCAGTTTGCCCGGCTTGCCGACGGTGTTCATCACCTCGCGCAGCAAGTCTTCATCGGTCAATCCCTCGGCGTCGCGGCCGGGGAACCGCTTGCGGTAGTCGTCCTTGAACTCCTCAATCTCGCGGGCGGCGATGGCTTTGAACTCGTCGCTCATGCCCTCGCCCGATTCCAGCTGCTCGCTGTCGACGAGGATCGTATTCGGCCGGTCCAGCCAGCCGCCGCGGCCGTCGTCATTGCGGAAAAGGTCCAGCCCGCCGGCCTGAACAAACGTCCTGTCGCCGATCTGCTTCTCCCAGCCGGCGATATAGTCAAAGACCAGCTTCGAGACATTGGTATTGTTGCAGACAACGATAAAGACGGGGGGTGTGGAATTAGAAACCGAGTTTTTTCCAGTGTTAGAAACCGGGTTTTCAGGAAAAAACCCGGTTTCGATGGCGGCGGCTTTTTCCCACGCTCGATAATACTTTTCGTAGTTGCTGTAGAGGCTGTGCAGCGCCCCTTGCAACTCCTTGGGCAGCTTCGGCTCGCCGCCGATTTCTTCCGTCTTGCGCCCCTTCTTGGGCAGGTCTTCCCGGATGCGCAGCCACAGGTCGCGGTAGGTTGGGCTGTCGCCCATCATCGAGTCGTCGGCCACCGGCACGCGAGGAACCTTGACGATGCCCGCCTCGATGGCGTCGATGAGCGAGAAGTCGGACACCACCCAGGGAAACAGCTTGCCCTCTCCCCAACCGGAGCCACGCAGGAAGAACGGGGTGGCCGACAGGTCGTAGATGACCTTGATGCCCGTCTTGCGCTGGATGGCTTCAATGCCGGAAATCCACACGCGGGCGTATTCGTCGTTGCGCTTGGCCTCGGCGCGTTCGTCAGCATCCAGTTTCTCGCTCTCGCCGTCGGGCTTGCGCCGGTAGCAGTGGTGGGCCTCGTCATTGATGACGATGATCTGCTTCTTGCTGCCGAATTCGCGCAGGACGCGCCGCACCATCTGGTCGGGGGTCTCGGTGAACAGTCCCGTCTCGCCGTCGGCCAGAATGGCTTTCGTCAGCTTGCCCGCCTTCACCTTTTCGCGCAGCTGGAAGGCATGGAAGTTGGTGATCACGATCTTGGCCTGTCCCATGCGCTCCAGCTGCTCGGCCGGCAGCACGTCGAGTTTGCGGTAGTAATTTTCGGGGTCATTCGGCAGCAGCACCCGCAGCCGGTCGCG
>JAACJX010000564.1 GCA_014237545.1 Ardenticatenia bacterium
GCGCGTGCCCTGGTAGGCCAGGTTGACCATCGTCGCCAGGTCTTTGACGGTGAACTCCCGGCCGCTGTCGTTGAGGTAGCGGGTGATGCGCCGCACCAGCGTGCGGATGAGGCCGATCTCCCCCGACAAGTCCTGGTTGTCCACCAGTCCGGCCAGGCCGGCGATCTCGTCATCCTCCAGGACGGCCGAGTAGAAACCGTGGCTGCGGTGATTCTGGTTGCCGTGCGGCGCGCCCTGCTCATCGCGGTTGAGGCCCATGTGGGAGACGCAATAGACCCCGCCGCGCACCGGCGGCCGGCGGCAGGGCAGCCCGGCGCGCGTCGTGGCGATGCAGGTGGGCTTGTCCGCGGGCAGAGCGGCATCGATCATGGCGCTATTGTAGCGCTTGCCCCTGACCGTTTTTGTGGTACTATTACAGCACGCTCCATGGTGTTGCATCCATGGTGTGTGTGTGGCCCCTGTTACCGGCTTGCCGGAACAGGGGTTTTTTCTTGCCCGCATTTCTCGCAACGACGCTCAGGTCGGTGGCGCGGTGACAGGGCTGTAGACCGGCGGCCACCGCTGTTCGACCGGGCGTTACCCGCTCGCTTTGTCAGTGCGCCAGCATGTTGCCAGCGCGCTAAGTGCTTTCAGAGGTCGCGGGCGTCGTCCAGTGGATCTGATGGGGGGTAGGGGGATAGTTCATGTTGCATTCCTATACGGCGTGCGTGTTGACAATACCACGAAGATTATAGACCGGATGTTCGGAAAAGCAAAGAGGATGTTTAGCTTACCGTGAACCGTTTTGTTGACCATCGGCTCCGCAGAGCATGATGAAATGCTCTCAGGGAAACAGCTACGGCCTGACTGACGAAATCGGCGGGTACCAGCAGAACTACGACTAACTGCACCTACCATCTTAACGAAAAGCCCTCGCGCTGAGTGAGGCCTTGCCGAGCGGGGCCATTTTGCTTCTCGGTTGGTCGCCTTGGGCGATGTGCAAGTCCTGTAATTCATTCTCTTTCCCGCCAAAATCTCTATAATCATAGCTGGAAGGGTGGCGAGAGGTCGTGTCTGTCGGACGAAATCCTAATCGGCCGACAACTGGCCACGCGCGGGGCGGCAATGAGAATCTCACCAAAACCTGAACTTCTGGAGTGGGCTGTGCAACGGTCCGGTAGACAGAATGAATTGGAACGTCGATTTCCCCGGCTGCCCCAATGGATCGACGGCTCGGTGCAGCCTACCGTTCGCCAACTTGAAACATTCGCCAAGGCCGCCGCTGTGCCCTTCGGCTACCTCCTCCTGCCCACGCCCCCCGAAGAGCAACTTGCTATCCCTTACTTTAGGACCGTCGACGATCAGCCAACTCATCCCCCCAACCCCGATCTCCTTGACACCGTTCACCAGATGCAGCGGCGTCAGGAATGGCTTCGTGAATATCTTGTCGACCAGGAAGCCGACCCCCTGCCCTTTGTCCGTTCGGTAACCCTCCGCGACGATCCCATTGACGTTGCCCAACGAATACGAGCCACCCTCAACCTGGAAGACACGTGGGCCTCCCGATACGCCACGTGGGAGGACGCCCTCCGCGCCTTGCAAGACCGGATTGACGCGGCCGGGATCTCCGTCGTCATCAATGGTGTGGTCGGTAACAATACCAAGCGTAAGCTTGACCCTGCCGACTTCCGCGGGTTCGTCCTCGTAGATGAATACGCCCCCCTCGTGTTCGTCAACGGCGCGGATGCAAAAGCCGCTCAAATGTTCACCTTAGCCCACGAACTGGCTCACATCTGGTTGGGCAAGAGCGCTGCCTTCGACCTACGCGAATTACGTCCAGCCGACAACGACATGGAGCTATTCTGTAACCAGATTGCGGCCGAATTCCTCGTCTCCGAACAACGGCTAAGGCAGCTTTGGCCAACAATCTCTCACAACCCCGATCCTATCCCAGTCGTTGCCCGGCAATTCAAGGTTAGCAGCATCGTTGCTGCTCGACGGCTCCTTGATTTATCCCTCATCACCAAGTCGGACTTCTTAGATTTCTATCGCGCCCGGCAAGCCTACAACCAGGCGAAGAAAGATGATAAGGGCGGCGGCGACTTCTACCGGAATCAGAACATGCGTGTCGGTAAGCGCTTCGGCGAGTTCGTCGTTAGGGCAACAAAAGAAGGTGACCTGCTGTACAGCGAGGCATATCGGTTGACCGGTCTATATGGCGACACATTCCGCCGTTACGCTCAGTCTGCATTCGGAGTGAGCGTATGAGTGATTCCGCACTATACATCCTGGACACTAGCGCTCTTATCCAGGCTGCCAAAACTTACTACGCCTTCGACATCGCCCCTACCTTCTGGCCACACCTCGTTCGGCTAGCTGACGAAGGAAACGTCATCAGCATTGACAGGGTAAAAAGCGAAATCATCAGAGGAAAAGATGACCTATCCGCCTGGGTGGAATCCGATTTCTCCGCCGCGTTTGTCTTGACAGTTAATGATCAAGACGTACTTAATCGCTATCAGGCAATGATAGTCTGGTCACAAAGTCACTCCGAATACACTCAGGCAGCCAAAAGCGAGTTCGCTGGTGCAGATATCGCCGATCCCTGGGTGATGGCCTACGCTCAAGCCAAAGGCGGCGTAGTCGTCTCGGCTGAAGTATTTAAGAAGGACATTAAGCGTAAAATCCCTATTCCTAATGCCTGCGGTGAACTGGGCATTCAGCACACAACTATATACGAAATGCTTCGTGCCCTTAGGGTCAGACTGTAACTCGCCCTGAGCTATCGTCATAAGCTATACGATAAGCCTTCTTTCTCTTGAAAGACCACTAGTAGAAAGGTGTCGCAATGCCACAAGCTCTGTTTTATCCATGGATTGATATCCGAGACGAAACGTGGCTAAAGACCTCTCTACTGTACTGGGACTCAGTGCGGACAATCGTTCCTGAGGCTGTCTCTACACCATACTCTACTGAAACTGGACGCGCTCTTGCGATGGCAGGCTATCTTGTACCCCTCCGAGTTCATTCGGGGATGCAAGAGATCGAAGAACTCACGGGAGAAGTCATTAGGTACCTAGGGACAAATGAAGGCGCGGAACTTCTTCTGTCACACCATGGAAGTCAGCGGCACCACATCTACCTAGACAAGTTGCCATACGATTTACGGCGCCTTACTGGGATTCATCCATCCAAGCTACCCTACGAAATACGTCATATATTGCGTCGCAATTTCTCAAAGTCGCCTCAAGGGAAAGATGAACGGGTGACTGTAAGTGAAGGCTTTGCTAGTTTCTATATGACCCTACTGGCAAGCAGATTATCGGAGCGAGTTGGGGCAAGTTTGCTTACCCCTCTTCCGGCAGCGGACAAGCTCGCCTTGATGGCACGCTTCGATGCTCAATTGGATGGATTGATTCCCTGGGATTGGGATGATCGTCCAACAAGGTGGCGCGAATATGATGCAGTTGGTCCGAGGCGACGAATGCCGCGAGAACTGGCACCGGGATTGCTAGCCAGCCTTGCTATCGATCGGATAGGTGTCGCTCCAGATACACCGGTAGACCGATTGATTGAGTTCAGAGACCAGCATCGTGATGAACTGGCGGTTTTTCGGACTAAAATTGAACAGCTAGCAGCAGGCGTTGAAGATGACCTACCAATAGAAGCTCTTCGTCAGCGAATCACAGATATTCATGCAAACGAGGTTGTACCTGCGTTTGCAGAACTCAAGGCAGCGCTTGAAAGACGCCGCATTCGATGGATGGCTGATGGCCTGCTAAAGATTTCATTTCTGTCGGCCGGGTCGTCAACAATTCTTATGGTCGCAGGATTGACCGTTCCCGCCGCTTTACTTGCAAGTGCCGGAATCTCGCTAATCGCCACTGGAATCATGTACAACGCAGATAAGCAAGACTCCCTTCGGGCTAATCCTTATACATACCTGCTCTCGGTAGAACGGGCTCTCAGTAGAACTTGAACGCATTCAAAAAGGTTACATCGTGGCCTACTCCTTGCCATCTTTTTACAGAAAGAAAGTTACGCTATCAAGCCACGCTTGCCTCAGTACACACGAGTCACCAAAGAGATGTTTGATCCTACTCGCTTGCTAAACCCTTTTCGCAACGAACTGCTTCGGACAATTCAGAAAAGCAACGTTCCTGTCGAACGCTTTAGAATACTCGACGACCCTGAAGGCAGGTTTGTGATCGAGGTGATTGGGACATCACTTAGATTTATGGTAACTCAACAACTTAGTCCTAGTGTTGGCTTAAGCAGTAACTGGAAAGAGATGCAGGTTCTCAAGGGGCAGCACAATATGCTACCCGCAAATCATATATCGGCTGCGGCAGCATATATCCTCGATTTCCCAGCTTTTACAATTGCCAATGAAACCATAGGTGATGTCTGTAAGAGTCTTATGCACTGGCTTACAAAGATAGTTGAGCCATATCTGATGCTCTCCGCAATCCCTGATCTATGGACTGAACTGGAAGTTATCAGGCCCTATATTGAGACAGGCGCATTTACAGAAAGCGATCTTGAGCCCTATTCCGAAAAAGAGAAAGAGAATCTACGGAAGGGTTTGGAGGAGTTTGAGAAAAGACTTGAAGACGAGTTTTCTCTCCTCAACGAGGACATGAAGTTCATTAAAGAAAGGATTGACTATCTGACGGAGGCACTGGATCGTCTCAACCGATTTGATTGGAAAGCAGTGGCTTTATCTGCGATTTTAGGAATCGCAACAAATATTGGAGTTGACCCCAGCACGCCCGAAAAGGTTTTATCGTTGCTACAGCAAGCGATTTCTCGATTCGGCCCATTGCTTACCAAAGGGGGATAGAGGTGTAACTTGACTCACGTCAGCAGTTGCTTCATCTCTCGATTCGTGGCGCACTTCTATCACGTCTACGCCATTATACGAGAGAAATGATGTCTGCAACGCGCACAGGTGAAACACTGTAGGCAACATGCGCAAATTATTCACTCAATGATGCGAGCGGGTTGACGTTACTATAATTTCCATAGCAGACTGGCGACTGGGAAAACGCTTTGCTCTACAAAGACCTGTTCGGGCCGTGACCGGCGACAAGATCCCGATTCTGAAATTCGCCATTCCCCTACATAGCCCTGTACCAGGGCCGCTGCCCAAGCTAGGTCTTAGCCTGGGCGGTTCCTTACAATTCGCCAGCGTGCCGGGGTGGGTCAGGCGCGCGGCGCTTGCGGCGCTTCGCTCCTCCTCTCCGGCGGCCGGTCTACGGCTGCCGCTTCAACCCGATCACCAGCGTATTCGCTGCGTTCAACGTCATGCGGGCAATCGTGTAGCGGCCGCGTGGGGTAGGGGGATGGCTCAATCCCTCAATGGTGTGCCGCTTCCCGTTGTCGAGTTCAATGGTCAACCGGCCGCTATGCAGCGTTGCCGGCCGTCCGGTCAAGCGGGCGATAGACTCTCGCGCCTTGTCCCTGTTGCCGGTCTTGCTGGCGTTGTCTTTGGCGGCGATCAGGTCGCTGGCGTCCGGCGGTGTCAGGGCTGCGGTGTGGGCCAGCGCTTGCTTGCTCAAGTCGAGCATCCCGCTCGCCGTGATCGCCTGCGGGTAAACGTGGCCGGCGTTGTGCCGCGCTTCGGTCGCCAATNGCAGCGACTCGATAGCGGTCACTTCGTCTAGCTGCTGCTCCTCGATGGTGTGCAGCAGGGTTGCCGCTGCCTCGCTCCACCGGCCGGGGTCATGGCTGGCGGCAATGGTCGCGCTAAAGGGGAAGTGCAGCGCGTGGCCGTGGGCCAGCGTGGCGGCGCTCTCCTCCGTGATAGCGTGGGCGCTGGTGTAAAGGCTGCGCGCGCTCTGCCGCTTCTGCCATGCGCTGTACTCCGCTTTCAGGGTGACGAGCTGCCGGTGGAGCCATACGCTAGGCGCGCTCTGCGGTGTGGCGGCGGCGTCCTGCTGCTTGCTGGTGAAGTGGCGGCTAATCCGGGCGTTGATCATGCGCTTCTGCGCTTCGGAGAAAATCGGCGCGCCTGCCGGCGTGTATCCTCCGGCGGGCTTGGTCTGGCCGGCGACCATGTGCCACAAACACGGCCGGTACTTGTGGTACGTGTGGTAAGGCGCGCGCACTTTCGGATTGCTAAAGGCGGCGGCCGTGCGCTTGTTGGCCCATTCGACGATCTTGGCCGCGTCGAGCTTCCCGCCCTTGTTGGCGTTGTCGATCACCTCCTCCAGTGATACGGGCATTGTCACCGTGCCGCGGTTGTAAGCGGCCAGCATGAGCAGATTACACGTCGCGCCAATACTGTTTCTCCTCTCCTTTGCCGTGGCGGCCATATTGGCCAATTGCCGGTTGTCGGTCTGGACGTAGTACTCGCGCTCCTCGACGATCTTCGCCTTGCGTACCTTGCCCAGATCGGCCGCGCTCATGTCGTAGCGCTCAAGCTGCCGGCCGCGCGGCGACTGCCGCAAGATCGCGTACTCGCCGGGCGCGTTGGGGTTCCGCCACAATACGAGATGGCCGTCCCTATCGGCGGCGATCAAAATCGCGTCGTCCTGATCCGCCCCTCCCAGACTGGCGGCGATCTGGCTGTACTGGCTATCGGGTACAATCACGCTGGCGCGCTCCTCGTCGAGGATGGCATAAGGCGCGTGGAGGGTCACACCGGCCGGCGTGGCGGCCGTCAGATACAACCGGATCGCCTTGCTCATGGGCGCGTGCAGCGCTTCGGCCGCCGCGCTTAGGTGCGCCCGGTACGTGCCCAGATAGGCGCTAAAGCTGGCCGGGTTGCAGCGATAGTGTGCCGGCAGCAGGCCGTGATAGCTGGCGGGCGTCTCATCCGCTTCGATTCCGGCCATGATCCGCTCCATCTCCTCGCGCTTGGCTCTGGCGGCATCCTCCACAATCGCCGGCATGATCGGCCATAGGCTCAAGATCGACTGTATGTCCGTTTCCGGCGTGGCCGCGTGCATCGCTTCCAGTGTGATCACGGCCGTCTCGCCGGTGGGCATCACCTCGCGCGTGACGTTGCCGGCGGCCGTCTGTACGGTGTAGGGCGGCAGTGCCGGATCGACCAGCGCGTGCCCCTTGATCACGCCGACGTTAGGCAGTTCCAGCGTTAGCGCATAGCGGCCGGACTCCTCGCC
>JAACJX010000448.1 GCA_014237545.1 Ardenticatenia bacterium
CATGGATCAAAACACTTATGCTCACGCAGACGTTCTCGTCAGCAACCAATGGGTCGCTGATAACCTGCACCGCACCGATAAGATCAGGTTGGTTGAATCGAACGAAGATGTGCTTCTCTATAGCACCGGGCATATACCCAATGCGGTCCACATCGATTGGGTGGCGGACCTAAATGACTCCATACGCCGTGATTACCTGAATGAAGAACAGTTCGCGGCGCTGCTATCGCGGAACGGTATTCGCAACGATACGACTGTTGTTTTCTACGGCGACAAGAATAATTGGTGGGCTACCTACGCGTTTTGGGTGTTCAAGCTATTCGGTCATGAGGATTGCCGCATTATGAACGGTGGCCGCCAGAAATGGATCGCCGAAGGCCGGGAGTTGACCAAGGAAAAGCCGTCTTATTCGCCTACCAATTACAAACCCGCCGCCCGGGCCGATTACAAGATACGCGCCTTCCGCGACCAGGTGCTGGACCACGTGACGGCCGGCCAGCCGCTCGTCGACGTGCGCAGCCCNCAGGAGTTCTCTGGCGAGTTGCTCCACATGCCAGGCTCGCCCCAAGAGGGCGCCCTTCGCGGCGGCCACATCAAGGGGGCCGTAAACGTGCCCTGGAGCCGGGCAGTAGCCGAAGATGGCACATTCAAAAGCGTGGATGAGTTGCGGGGGCTGTATGAGCAAGAACAGGGCCTGACACCTGAGAAAAATGTAATCGCCTACTGCCGCATCGGCGAGCGTAGCTCCCATACCTGGTTTGTACTGACCTACCTTTTGGGCTATGCTAACGTCAGAAATTATGACGGTTCCTGGACGGAATGGGGCAACTTGGTGGGTGTACCCATCGAGAACCCCTCCCGACAGAAGTAAGTGATTTGTGTACGACATTGAGCGAATTCGGAAAGATTTCCCAATATTAGCGACAGAGGTCTATCCAGGCGTACCTCTCGTATACCTGGATAGCGCCGCCTCATCTCAGAAACCTGCCGCTGTCATCGCGGCGATGGACGATTATTACCAACGTTATAACGCAAACGTCCATCGCGGCGTCCACCGGCTGAGTGAATTGGCGACGAGTGCCTATGAATCCGCGCGAGAACGAGTCGCCACATTTATAGGCGCTGCCCGTTCCGATGAAGTGATCTTCGTCGGCAATGCGACCGAGGGTTTCAATTTAGTCGCTTATAGCTGGGGGCGCCACCATATCTCGGCCGGCGACGAAATCCTTCTGACTGAGATGGAGCACCATGCCAATATCGTGCCGTGGCAAATTCTTGCCGCGGAGGTTGGCGCGCGGGTTCGCTATCTTCCCATACGTGAAGATGGGACACTGGCCTTGGAGAGCCTGGGTGATTATCTGACCGANCGGACGCGATTGTTCTCTTTCGCCGGGGCGTCAAACGTGCTGGGGACGCTAAACCCCGTGCGCGAACTGGTCGATGCCGCTCACGCGGTTGGCGCGCTGGCCATGGTAGACGGCGCTCAACTGGTTCCCCACATGCCGGTTAATGTTCAGTCCCTTGGCTGTGACTTTATGGCCTTCTCGTCGCACAAGATGTGTGGGCCGACGGGCATCGGCGTTTTGTACGGCAAGCGCGANCTGCTAGAAGCGATGCCGCCATTCATGGGCGGCGGCGATATGATCCGGCGGGTGACGTTCGATGGCTTTGTGCCCAACGAACTGCCGTGGAAGTTTGAAGCCGGAACGCCAAAAATTGCCGAAGCCGTGGGGCTGAAGGCGGCCGTTGATTATCTCGATTCGCTCGGCATGGAGGCTGTCCATGCTCATGAGTTGATGGTTTCGAATTACGCGCTTGAATCGCTTAGCCAGATCCCAGGCATCACCTTGCTTGGCCCGCCGGCCGGCCAGCACGGCGGCCTCGTCTCCTTCACACTCCAGGGGATGCACCCTCATGATATTGCCGAGATCCTGGACAAGGACGGCATCGCCATCCGGGCTGGCCATCATTGCGCCATGCCGCTACATCTAAAACTTGGTATAAACGCATCCGCTCGGGCGAGCTTCTACGTCCACACAACACTTGAAGAGGTAGACAAATTGATATCCGCCCTGCACCGCGCCCGAGCCGTGTTCAGACTAGAGTAAGCCAGCCGGGTATTTGAGCGTATAATCAAGGGAGAGGCCTGCCATGGACGCTAATATCTATCGCGAGCAAATCATCGATCTCTATGAGCACCCCTTAAACTACGGGCAACTGGCGGAGCCGGATTTTTCCTACGAAGAGGACAATCCGCTCTGTGGTGACGTTATCCGGATTGACGTTGTACTCGACGAGCAAAATAAGGTGAAAGAAGTCGCCTGGCGCGGGGAAGGATGCGCCATCAGCCAGGCGGCGGCGTCGCTGCTCACGGAAGAAATAAAGGGTAGGACCCTGGAAGAGATCAAAGCCTTTACCAGCGAAGAACTCCTAGAGTTGGTTGGCGTGCCGTTGAGCATGGCCCGCGTCAAATGCGCCTTATTGTCTCTCAAAGTCCTCAAAGCCGGGGCCTATGGAATACCCGACCCCGATGCAATGCGTAAACATGAGTAAAAGAATCCCTGTTGTGCGGGAGGATGCCCTGCTGCCTGGTTCGCGTTTGCACTTCGAACTCGATGAAGAATCGGCTATTCTCCTTAACGTTGACGGTAAATACTATTGCATCGCTGACCTGTGTACCCATGATGGGGGGCCGCTGGAAGACGGCGATGTGCTTGATTGTCAGATAGAGTGCCCCCGCCATGGCGCGCGATTTGACATCCGGACCGGCAAAGTCACGCGCCTGCCCGCCACAGACCCCATCCCGGTCTATCCCGTCGTGATAGAGGACGGGATCATTTATATTGAGGCACCTGACCCCTGGTAAGCGCAACGCAATCTCGCACGGCCGCCCACGGACCGCTAATGATCCGAGCTCACAGCTGCCTGAGTGACGTTGACACCAGCCTGTAAAATGCCTACACTTTAGACGGTTATATAGAACAAATTTTCAGTAGGCCGTTTGCTATTGCGGCCTGATAATGTGCCACCATATGGAAGTCGGACTGATAAAACAAGTAAATATAGACCAGGAGATGCGCGAGTCGTACCTCAGTTACGCTATGAGCGTGATCGTCTCTCGCGCGCTTCCTGATGCCCGCGACGGCCTTAAACC
>JAACJX010000079.1 GCA_014237545.1 Ardenticatenia bacterium
AAGAGGTTCAATAGACTCATGGGGAACGCCTTTTGTTGGATTGGGATTTGACACATGCCATTTTACCAACATGAGGCGTTCTCCTCTTTATAATTCCGAACTCAGGTTAAAAAGAACGATGGTGTAGGGATCTGACCCGGTAAGGTATGAAGCTGCATACCCGAGACCCTTAGCGCAATTTTCCAGCCACCTGACCAAGGTTTCCAGCGGGACGGCCCTCAACACCTCATCGGCAATCAATCTCCTGCCCATAACGCACCCCAGAACCCAAAACCGCTCGCGCCGGATATAGCGCGAGCGGTTGAAAGTGATATACTTCACTTGTCGGCCGCTTGCGTCGCGCCGACCACGCCCCAAGATGCGCGAACATCGTTGGGGCTTTCGTTTGTGTTGGGGATAGAATATCAGAACTTATGTTCCAAATCAATGAATTGGGAATTTGGATTGCTGATGTCGCAATCAAGAAGTGAAGAGCGATTGCGAGTACGATTACGATCGCGAGACAAAAATCGCTGCCGCAATCGCTGTCGCTGTCGTATTTGAAAATCCAAAGTACCGATTGCGATTACGACAACGATCCGGCAACTCCCTCACCCAAATCCTCGGCGATCAGCCGGAACTGCTCCAGCGCCGCCTCCAGGTCCTCCACGATCTCGGCCGCGATGAGGCCGGGGTCAGACAGGCCGTCGCCGTCGGCCAGCGAGTCATCGCGCAGCCAGAAGATGTCGAGGTTGACCTTGTCACGGGCCAAGATGTCGTCGATGCCGTAGTCGCGCCAGCGGCCGTCGGGCGTATCCTCGCTCCAGGTGGCCACCCGTTCGTGGCGGTTGGCCGGGTTGTAGGCGGCGACGAACTCATCCAGGTCGGTGCGCCACAGCGGGTTCTGCTTCAGCGTGTGGTGGACGTTGGTGCGGTAGTCGTAGAACCACACCCGCTCGGTCCACGGCCGCTCGCGCCCCGGCTTGCGGTCGAAGAACAGCACGTTGGCCTTCACCCCCTGGGCGTAGAAGATGCCCGTCGGCAGGCGCAGGATGGTGTGCAGGTCGCTCTCGGCCAGCAGCTTGCGCCGCACCGTCTCGCCTGCGCCGCCCTCGAACAGGACGTTATCGGGCACGACGACGGCCGCCCGGCCGTGGATCTTCAGCAGCTTGTGGACGTGCTGCACGAAGTTGAGCTGCTTGTTGCTGGTGCTGGTCCAGAAGTCGTCGCGGACGATGGTCTGCGCCTCACGCTTCACCTCGCCCTCTTCAGTAATGAACGTTACGCTCGACTTCTTGCCGAACGGCGGGTTGGTCAGCACCATGTCGTAGGTCACATCGGGTTTGTTGGCCAGCGAGTCGTCGACGTGGATCGGGCTGCGTTCGGACTGGTGGCCGATGCCGTGCAGGTAGAGGTTCATCACGCACAGCCGGGCCGTGGCGTCGACGATCTCCGTGCCGGCCAGCGCGTCGTGGCGCAGGTGGGCCCACTGGTCGCGGTCGAGCTTGTTGTGGGTGCTTACAAAATCGTAAGCACTCAATAGGAAGCCGCCGGTGCCGCAGGCCGGATCGCAGACGGTCTCGCCCGGCCGGGGGACCATCACGTCGACGATGGCCTGGATGAGCGGCCGCGGCGTGAAGTACTGCCCCGCGCCGGACTTCACGTCTTGGGCGTTCTTCTCCAGCAGCCCCTCGTAGATCTCGGCTTTGACGTCGACGCTGGTGCGGCTCCAGTTCTCGCCGTCGATGAGCGTCACCAGCCGCCGCAGCTTGGCCGGGTCCTGGATTTTGTTCTGCGCCTTGCGAAAGATGGTCGGGATGAGGCCGCTGCCCGTGCCGAGGGCCAGCAGCGTCTCGCGGTAGTGGTTCTCCAGGTCGGGGCCGTCGAGGGCGACCAGGCTCCCCCAGGCGTATTCGTCGGGGATCGTCGACGGGTCGCCGATCTTGCGCCGCTCGTCGTCCATCTTCAGGAAGAGGAGGTAGGTCAGTTGCTCGACGTAGTCGCCGTAGGACAACCCGTCGTCGCGCAGGACGGTGCAGTAGTTCCAGAGGCGTTGGACGATGGCGGAGGAGGTGTTGCTCATAGGAGGTTTTGATCGGACACGCGACGTAACTCATCAATAAACCAGTCGTAACTCTCAAGCAATTTGTTCATGCTGGTTTCGTTATTCAATACCTGGAGGTTAATCGATGGCCTCTTAGTAACCTGCTCTTTTGTCAAACTTATACCGTCAATTTGACTGAGCAAGGTCATAAACTCGAAGCGCTTTTCAAGAGAATTAAACGGAGGCGTGTTGTACCATTGAAATTGAAGCTCGATCTTGCCGTACGTCCAAACACCGAATAATTGGGTACTTTGATTTTGATAATCCATTACTGGTACAAATTCGCCCATTCGGGAACCTTGTCCCCACCAGATTCGCAGTTGTTTTTCCTTCGCCCAGTCTAGTATGCGGCGACCGACGTTTACATGTATATCGCCGAAACGCCTTCTAAGTTCGTCAAAGAAACTCTCCTCATCCCATTGCCGGCCACTATCCGTTCTTTTCGCCTGTTCCGCGACTGTCGTCTTGCCAATCACCTTTGGTACGATCGTCGTCAAACCAGCACCCACATACTGTGGCATTTCTACCCCAAGCACTTCAACGTCCTGCATGTGCTCGTTCAAAAACTCAATAATTCGCCGCAATTCCTTGGGTATTTGATCAGCCACGAAGACCAGGCGGACTTGGCCGGTCTTGAGCTTGTTGAAAACCATCTCCCAAAAAGACTCGATCTGATCGCTTTCGCTTGGATCAATGCCCAATAAAGTAGCGACTGCTAGAGCGGGGTCAATATTCTTGTCCTTACAGCGGTCCTCGAATCGTTGCCTTACTACCTCCGGCGACCAATGCAGAATCGCGTTGGCGGCGTAATCCAGCATCTGGCCGGCCACCTCGCGGCGGATACGAGTGTCAGTGGCGCGTTTCACCTCGACTAATGTGGGTGTGCCGTCCTGATCCAGAAAGAGATGATCCAGCGACCAGCGCTCGCTGGCATCCAGATCGTCGGCAATACCCATTTCTCGGGCCACCAGCAACCACCTACGAGGATTGGCCTCGTTCATTTGGTAACCGGCTAGAAGATCGGGATAGTCGCTGAGCAGCCGTTGGAGTAAATCTTCTCTTACGTAAGCCGTAGCTTCCAGTTCTTGCAATGTTTTGTCCGGCATGATGAGAAATATCTTGTCTTTCATTTTAATGAGCTTAGGTAATAAACACGCGAGATAAAGATAAACATTCTTACTCCGCGTCGCGCAGGACGGTGCAGAAGTTCCAGAGGCGTTGGACGATGGCGGAAGAATTCATTGCTCAATTACTCGCCAATTAACAATTCCCCAACGTAGGCCGCTTCGTTGTGAGATTCGAGAATTCCCTTCTTCGTCAGTAAGTANAAGTCTGAAACGATAGTCCCGATCAACAATATCATTATTTTCACTGTAAGTTGTCTTTACTATTATTTCGGTCACCGCTGGGGCATTATCAGTGATTTCCATCAGTTGGTATTTTTGAAGTTCCTTCAATTGAAAAAGTAGTTTGATGTCTTTGGGCTTCATGGGCATGAAAGGTGAAAAACAGGTAGACATGAATCCATAATTTCGGTTCAACCAAAAGACAAGGAAATTTACTAGCGTCCTTTCTGGTGAACCGTCCTGATAATCCACCGGAGAGCCATCAACTTTAAATGTTTCGCCCGGTATATGTATCTTTGGCTTCCACTCTCTCAATGCATCCCTTTCCCGCTTAATCGCATTAAATTCCTCAACTGTTTCTTGAAATGTTTTTTCTCTTTCGTCCTTTGGTTCAGGTGGTTTGAGTTTATTTTTAGCAGCTCTATCTGCCCAGTCACGTACAGCAAACAGAGCCGCCCAACACTTAGCTGCGACGAACTTGTTGTTATATCCGAGGTCTGCCNCGTGCATAATTCCATTCCGGTACGGTATCTTGATCTGCTCAGTCCGGGTCTTGAATCGAGATTCACTGAAAACGTCTCTTAGCCTCACCAACCCTTTCGGATGGGCTGTCATGGAATCCCAAGCGATTAACTCAGACTGTTCAGCAAAAAACCCGTACCTATTAAACCCCACCAAATTCAATTCATNAACCCAACCATCNATGAGTGTAAGAGTAACCAGNGCNGACGAATAGTANCGACNAGCNTTNTAGTCNTCTANNGCNAATTGNGCTAGTTCANANCGTGAACTGAATCCNTTAACCATCTTCAANATNANAAGTTTTCTTTGNACCCAATCTGGTGAAAAATAATCCGCNANNTATTCGTCAGCNNTNTCCAGCCCNTCANTTTCGGCAAGGCTGATTGCTTCTTTGGCTACCTCTAAATCCATATTTTCAAACATTATCCAGCCCTGATCTGCAAATAGATCATTGAACTTGTCTGGAATCTCGGTCAATTCTTTGATTTTTCTTTTCAACTCTGGAATCTGCGACAATGCAGCTTCCGTCTGTTCTACACCGGCGGCATTCCCTGATGCAATCATCAACGATTTAAGAGATGGCCATAATTTCGCCATAGCTTCTAGTTCGTCTAATTGCTTCTGCAATTCTCTATAACGAGGGATATCACTTATCCTGTTCTTCTCATCCATCTTATTGACTTTTGACCTTCGAAAACAGATTAGAGGAATTACACCAACTTCCCCCGAAACGCCTTCCCCAACACCCCCTGCCGCAACCGCTCGGCACGAGCGAGCTCAAGAATAATAGCTTGTTCGGAAGATGCCACGATCGAGAGTTGTCGCTGTAATTCCTCTACAATGCGGTTTTGCTCTTTAATGGGAGGAAGAGCGAACTCAAGTTCTGCGAACCGAGTTGTTCCAAGATGAGCGATATTTGTAGTCCATTTGGCAATTTTCTGAAACCTGCCATTATGAAGATAAGCCCGGAAGACAGTCAACGCATAATCCCTGTTTAGCCCATCGAAAACCCTGAATCGAACCAGGGTATTTTGGAAACAGGCTCCTTGGATTTCGTCTCTAAACATTGCTGGCCTTCCCACAAGCTCAAGGCTCTGGCCTTCATTCAGGAGAATATCGCCGTACCGTAGGAGATATGTTTCAAACTCGGTCGGGGAGAAGTTCATGTCCAATACATTATCCGTGTCGATTCGGTCCTCAAATACATTAGCGACTCGCAAATATGGCCTCATGTATGGACCATCATGATGTTGTGGGGCACGTTGCCGTCCCAATTGTACTTCTCCCAATGTCTCCACCGTCGCCCACACCCACCCCACCGGCAACTCCGGCAGCCCATTCACGTCCGGCCGCTTCGGCTCGACGTACGGCTTCTTCGGATTGGCCGCTTCCCATTGGGCCCGGCGCTCGGTCAGGACGCGCGCCAGCAGCGCGGCCGCCGGTTCGTCGTTGGGGTCCTGCGGCACGAGCCGCCCTTCCACGGCCGCCTTCAACACGGCCGCCTTGTAGCGCGCCAGGTTGGCTTTCGCCCGCTTCAGCGCCGCCACGGCCGCGTCCAGCCGCGTGAACTGCTTCTCGATTTCGGCGACGATGCGGTGTTGTTGGGACAAAGGTGGGAGCGGGATTGGAGTAGGGTAAAGACTGTGCAAAGAAATGTTGGCGATGTTAACGGTTTGGCTTGAGTTGCGTCGGAGAAATGATTGGGTTTCTTTATTGCGTAGAAAATAGAAGAGAAATTTGGGGCTTATTGATTCGAAAGAACGAATAGAAGCGATAAACCCGCCGAAGGTAGAAGGCACGGGAACATGATCAACGAACGAAACCTTGCCAACAAGTTCGTAGCTATTAGCCATTGAAATAAGTATGTCGTTCGACCGTGTAAGTTTCTCTTCTTTACGAACATATTCCTCGGGAACGAAAATTAGATCGCTCCAATCTACAAACTCCTGCACATTAGTAGTGCGCAAACAGGCAATACCACCGCTAAAGAGCTCACTCGATTTAACTGAAGCCGGAAATGTAATTCCTCGCTCGACATGAGCAACATCGGCGAGGGTAACTTCTACCCACCCCTCCGGCAGCGGCCATTTCCCATTCCCGTTTGTCTCGCTCATACCCTACACCACCAGCTCCCGGTTCATCTCCGCCAGCACGTCGCGCCATTCCGGCCCCAGCGCCTCGGCCGCGCCCCAGCGGCCGCCGCGGGCCAGGAACGCGCCGTCGTTGTCGAAATCCTCCGGCTCGACG
>JAACJX010000464.1 GCA_014237545.1 Ardenticatenia bacterium
GTGGTGATGATCCGGCAGTTTCGCCACGGCACCGAGGACGTGACGCTGGAGGTGCCCGGCGGGATGGTCGACGGCGAGGATGGCGATCCCTCCGTCTCGGCCGCCCGCGAACTGCGCGAGGAGACCGGCTACGAGGGCACGCAGATCGTTCACCTGGGCAGCGTTGCCCCGAATCCGGCATTCCTCAACAACCGCTGTCACTCCTACCTGGCGCGGAACGTCCGGCCGGTGGCCGATCCGCAGCTCGACGGCGCGGAGGACATTTCGTTTGAAGAGATTCCCCTGGCTGACATACCCNGCCTCATNCGCGACGGCGCGATCACCCACTCGCTGACGATCACCGCGTTTTACTTCCTGCAACTGGCCGGCCTGGCACCGCCGGCCGCCAACAGCTGACCACCCACCGATCCCNCATGTCCCACTGCCCTACTGTCCTACTGCCCCACTGGCCACCCCAACCGGATGCCGCAAGATCGTCCTCATCTTCTCNGGCGCGGCCCGCAGCGGATCGCTCAGGTAGATCTCGTGGTGGTGGCCGCGGGGCGTGTAGCCGTGTTCGGCGGCGTAGGCATCCAGCCGGGCCACGGTTTCCGGCTCGGNGGCATAAGGGCCAATGTGCATGATCTGGATCGACGGCCCCTCGTGGAACGTCGCCAGCCGCGCGCGAGCCGGGCCGGGACCGGGCTTCTTCTTCAGCAACGCCGTCCGGGCTTCCTCGAACAATTGCGGCGTGACGAAGTCGGGCTGCATGATCATCACTGTGTAGGTCATCGCCTCGCGGTNGGCCGTGTCATAGGTGTGGGATTCCGTCTTCCACAGCCCNTCNAGGGCCATCACCGGATAATCAATNGGATTATCGGCCCGTTTCTTGANCATGAACTTGAGCGTGTAGCTGAGGCCATAGAGCGCGGCGACGGCCTCCTGGAAGTCAGGCNAGTCGCCCGGCCCCANACCGGCCGGGATCGCGCCGTCGACCATCGCGAACGGCAGCGNCGGCACGTCGATGAATTCAACCTTTTTGGCTGAGGGGCTATAGAGCCATTTGTATTGTTGGCGAAGATCCAGCTTATCCATGTGTAGTTACCTGACGNATATCTANCTTGACTTATCGCGCGCNNCCTCGGCCAGCCGCAGGCAGGCGGCNCANACATTCTCGCGGCCGACTGTGCGCAAGCGGCTGTGGGCGAGCGGATCCCGCAACTCTCGCCCGCAAAGGGCCACGGTGGCCGCTCGGCCGCTCTCGACNATGTGCCAAGTTTTGCCGGCCAACATGACCACNGGATTGANCTCGTTCATNCCTCTCTCCGCNAATTCACGCNNTCACCCATTGGCGCGGCTATCGCCNTNCGTTATGATACACCAAGAGCGCGACACCGGTCATGGTGTCTCTGGCCGCCTTTGTCGCGCGGTTTAAAATTGGTCACCGCTGGTTCAAGGAGAAGCGAGATGCCCCGCCGTTCAGTCACCCTGTTCCTCATTTTCTTACTNACGCTNNTGCTGGTCGCNTGTGAGTTCAGCGCCAGCACCGCCAACATCAGAANCGCCACGCTGGCNCGNGACGAAGACGCCNCCCAGCCCACGACAACCTTTGAACCCAACGAGACATTNTACCTGGTCGTCGATCTGGCCAANGCGCCNGACGATACCAACGTGCGGGCGGTNTGGTATGCCGTCGATGTCGGNAGCGCGGCCGAGCCGAATACCCTCATCGACGAGGCCGGCNTGTCGTCCGGCAGTTCGGTNGTCACGTTTAATCTCTCNCCCGACTCTCCCTGGCCGCCGGGCAGCTACAAGGTCGAACTATATCTCAACGATGAACTGAATCAGACGCTGGANTTCACCGTGGCCGGCGAAGTGACCCAGGCCCAACCGGAGCCGACGGCCGCCCCGNCGCCCACCGNTGCCCCCACCGCCGAGCCCTCGCCGGAGCCGACGGCCGCGCCCGACCTGGCCACNACGCTNGAAGGCGTGCGCAGCGCNACCATTCGCATNCAGGCCCAGGGCAGCTTCATCGATCCCGAGTTCGGGCAGATGACCA
>JAACJX010000607.1 GCA_014237545.1 Ardenticatenia bacterium
ATTGCGGTCATCACCTTCTTGTTCGTAGCACCCCGATTGGTTAACGCTTTGCCCGGTGAGTATCGGGTTCGACTGGCGAGAGTGCCGGTGGTTGAGTCACTGCTGAAGATAGGCGTTACACCCTTACCAACCGCACTACCAGCTCCGGTGGGAGTGGCCGACAGACCGAGAATTTCCATTCCGACCGTTGCTGCATTAACAGCCACGCCAACATCTGTGCCGGCGGATGCCCCAATCATCGCTACTACTGAAAGCGAAACAACCGAGCCAACCCCACAGCCCACCCTTACGCCGCCTCCGACCGCAACCTCATCGCCTACGCCGACACCTCAGCCATTGCCTCGTCAGGCGCGCGTTGACGGCCTAAAAATCATCGCGCAGGGCTTCAACAATTGCGGCCCGGCCAACCTGGCCATCAACCTTAACTTCTACGGCAACCCCACCACGCAAGGTGAGGCGGCTGCCTTCCTCAAGCCGAACTCGGAAGATCGCAACGTCAGCCCATGGCAGATGGTGGATTACGTGAACGAACAGACTGACCTGCGCGCCTTTGTCGGTAGTGGCGGCGACCTGGAATTGATCAAGCGTTTTCTCGCTAACGGCTTGCCTGTCGTCATCGAAAAGGGATACGAGTTGGAGAGCGAGGGGTGGCTGGGCCATTATCTGACCATGTTTGCCTACGATGATGACAAACAGGAGTTCCTGAGCCTGGACACGAATCTCGGCCCCTGGGACAGTAGTGGCCGGGTGGACTCCTATGAGATGGTGGAGCACTACTGGCAACAGTTCAACTATACCTTCTTCGTTGTTTACCCGCCGGAGAAGGAGCCGCTGGTACAGGAACTGCTGGGACCGGATATGGTGGATACAGCCGTTATGTGGCAGAAGGCGGCCGAGCGCGCGCAGGCGGAAATTGAAGCCGATCCGGAAAATGCCTTTACCTGGTTTAACCTGGGCGAAAGCCTGACGCGCCTGGGTGAGCTAACGGGCGAGATGTCTTACTACGAAAGTGGCGCGAGCGCCTTTGACCAGGCGCGTACTTTAGGCATTCCTCCGCGTATAGTCTGGTACCAATTTCGGCCGTATATCGCCTATATGAAGGTCGGTCGCTATCAAGACATCTTGGATCTGGCCGAGGTCACACTCAGTTCGCAGGGAGGCCGCAACGTAGAAGAGACGTACCTTTATCAGGGTCACGCCCTTGCTTTCTTGGGAGATGGGCAAGGGGCTATCGATGCCTATGAACAGGCGCTACGGCTGANCAAGTACTTCTACCCGGCACAATGGGCACTGGANGCTATCACTGGCAACGGTGGAGGGTGACTCCTCACAACNCGTCCGGCATGCTGGCTTGTGCGTGATGCAGACGTTGGGGAGAGNTGGTAGCGGTTCTGGAGGATTTGCTTGAAAAACTGTTCGCGCGGCCTTTCAAAACACGCTATCTGGCGCATGTGTCCTTGTCTGTTTGCGACTAGACTTAGCGCTAAAGTCTGATTTTTAGAGTTTAACGGAGAATACAATATGAAGAAGCTATTGCTGGTTATGATCGTGGCCATTATGGGGCTCTAACGGCTGTCGCTCCGGCATTTGCCCAGGAAGAGCACGCATGTACCCATGATGGCACGACAATTGAGAGCCTGCACCACTGCGTAGCGCACGCGGCCGAGATGGGGCACATTACCAAGCCCGGCGTCACCAATGCGATGCTGGCAAAACTGGAGGCTGCCCAGTCTGCCTATGAGGCTGGCAACACCAGTGCATCCCTGAATGTCCTTAACGCTTTCATCAACCAGGTCAACGCGCAGACCGGCAAAAGCATCGATGCCGAGCACGCCGGGCACCTGATCGAACATGCCTGGAACGTGATCGACGCGATAAACGCCTGATTGACGGAGCTCTTTGAGTGATGATTGTGTTACCGGGAGAGGCCGCCTCTCCCGGTTTATATTCCAGCGGTCATGCCAAGCACATTCGGATGAGTCCTTGGCATTTCCTGCTTGGCGCTCCCATTTGATAGTTGAACTCGAATGGCCTGCGCAAGCTTCTTGTGTCAATTCCAACATGATCTTTTTTGAACGTCAGCTGAACGAGCAATTGAGGAAGCTACTACTGATTGGCATTAGTGCGCTGGTAACGTTCCTGGTGGCATGCCAGGGAAGCGGCGCGGCGAGCAACTCCGGGAGAGCGCCTCTCGTCCTGAGTACGGTACCACCCTTGCCCGTTTTAGA
>JAACJX010000651.1 GCA_014237545.1 Ardenticatenia bacterium
GGAGCCGAAGGCGACCATCGTCCTGACGAATGTGCCAGGCCCGCCGGTGCCCCTCTATCTAGCCGGCCAGAAGATCAGGGAGATCATGTTTTGGGTGCCGCAAGCAGGGCGCCTGGGGGTCGGCGTCAGCATACTGAGCTATGCAGGTAATGTTTACCTGGGAGTCGCCTCTGATGCCGGTCTGGTGCCCGACCCGGAACTGATTCTCGGTGGCATGTACGATGAATTGGAGAGGATGAAGGTGCTGGCTCGCGCAGTGCTGGCCAGCAATGGGCATAAATAAAGGAGAGGCGCATCGACCCGATGCGCCTCCCTCTTAAAATTCTCGTCAACCGGCGTAACTTCGTCAGTTCATCATGTAGGCATATTCGCCCAGGCTGCGGCTGCGGCGCAACTTGCTCAGGGCGGATTTTTCGACCTGGCGAATACGCTCGCGAGACAGTTTGAAGATCTCGCCGACTTCCTTCAACGTGTGGGCGTCGGTGCCCTGAAGGCCATAGCGCAGGCGAATGATGGCCGCCTCGCGGGGCGTCAATTCAGCCAGTATTTCCCCCACGCGCTCGCTGAACAATTTTGTGGCGACGACGTCGGCCGGCTGTTCGACCTCCNGATCCTCAATGAAGTCAGCCAGTTCGGCATCCTGATCATCGCCGGCCGGCTGCTCCAGGGCCAGAAGCGGACGNGTGATTTGCAAGAGCCACTGCACCTGGCTGGGTGGTAGNTCGACGTACTGGGCCAACNCTTCGATGTCCGCCTGCCGTCCCTGATTCTGCTCGATGTCGCGGATGGCGCGATAGAGCTTGCGCACGTTGCCCGTCTGATGGGCGGGGATGCGGATCATGCGGCCGTAGTTGGATAGGGCGCGGGTGATGCCCTGACGAATCCACCATGTGGCATAGGTGCTGAAGCGAGTACCCCGCGTGTAGTCGAACTTGTCTACCGCAGTCAGCAGGCCTATGTTCCCTTCCTGAATCAGATCTAGGAAATCCAGACCCTGGCCGAAGTAGCGCTTGGCAATGCTGATCACCAGNCGGGTGTTGGACCGAACGAGCAGCGCCCGCGCTGCCTCGCCCTGATCGACAATCCGCTGTAATTCGGTCAGCTCTTCGCCCTCGGCATCCCTTTCCTGCAGGCGCTGGGCCGCAAACCGGCTGAGCTCGATTTGCTTGGCCAGCTCCACTTCCTCTTCGGCTGTCAGCAGTCTCTGGCGGTTGGTCTCAAGCATGTATCGGCTCAGAAAATCGCCGGTGGGCACATCGCTGAGAGCCGAGCGACGCTGCTGGGTAATCTTCTGCAATGATTCGTAATCATCGCCGGCCTGCTGGCGATCGTAATCATCCAGATAGCTCTCGAGATCGGTGAACACGCCCGGATCAAGGTCCTCCGCCTCGCTCTCCAACTCAGCGTCGAGGATTTCTTCGGCCAGCAATTCGGGCTCTTCAGACATATCGTCAATTTCATCACTATCAACGCCCACCGCGGGCAGGGTGCTGGCTGGACTCAGTTCCCAGAAAAAGGCGTTACGATCCTTTGAGGTAACTTTTTCTTCGTAATCAAGCAGTGTTGTTGCCATTATCCTCTTCCGTTTGTTGCCGCTCGTCGTTCGTTGTTCCCGTGGCGTGAAGATACTTTTGGTGACCCAGTACTATTTTCACGCCAATTAAATGCATGATAATCGAATGTCTATGTTTTGTCAATATATAATCGACAAAATTAATAGATTGATTGTCAATTTGGTGGTTCGTGCAGGCAGCACAAAGCCTNCGTACTCCCTAGACGAGGCCATGATTATGCAATCTTACCTATTGAGTTGTGAGGCTTTGGAATTATGAGCACGCTATAAGCCCTGTGTCGCCTGTCCGCGGTGAGCGTTTTTGCTCCGATTGGCAACTACAGAAGGTAGCGAGGNGCTTCAACTCGCTTTAGCTCGTCACTGAGTCGAAGCTTGATGATTTCCATTTGTCCCGCAGGCCTTTTCAGGTTATAGGTCTCTATCTCTTTATTCAATCGGTCAATATTTGTCTGCCAACGCTGGCATTGCTCGTCCCAGCCTATGGTTAGCGCTTGCCGATGGCTTTCGCCTTGTGCATGAGTGAANGCGGCCTNATAGCGTTCCCACGTGCGCGACATCTCCTGCCGCAACTCATCGATCTTTTCGCCCACGCCAATCCGCTGGGCCAGCCACACCGGTTTAATATCGTTGGCCTTCATGATCTGGTTGGCCAGCGTGTTACTCCCTTCGTAGATATTCNCATCAAGGTCTAGTGGCTTTCCCTTGCCCGGCAAATCTTCAAAGAGCCCGCGCCGCCGGCCGTCTTCGATCAGATCTTCCATCAGGTCGTTCCACTGGAAGCGCATGCGCCGGCGGTGTTCTTCCAGAGAATTGCCCTCTTCTTCAGGCTGTTGCTTGTCGTCTTTGGTCTCGGCCATGTTTAAATTCTAGCGATTTCGCCCGGCCTTTCCAACCCAGGCGGGTTCTGGCTCATTTTTCATTTTGTCGAATTGATACCGGTTTTAAAGATGCCACGAGGCGACACTCCGGCGCGCCAATCGCTCGGACAGGTGCCCAGAACCCATTGGACTAATCCTAAAAAGCGGGCAGAATTACTTGGGGTCGGGTCGTCCGTGGCTCGGCCCTGGTTTGCTTAATGGAAAAAAGAGCCGAACATTCCCCCAAAGATCTAATTTTGAATTGGCAAGATTATCGATCTTATTACAGCCATTCACCTGGACACAGCGTGAGTGGGATTATTCGTATTGCGCCGGATGTCTATAGCCACCAGTTGCGCAATGAACGTGATTTAATCATCTATCTGCCGCCGTCGTATCACCATACCCAGCGTCGCTACCCCGTCATCTATATGCAGGATGGCCAGAACCTCTTTGATAACGCCACCAGCTACGCGGGAGAGTGGGGCGTCGATGAGACGATGGAATACCTTGGCTTGCAGGAAGGGCTCGAGGCGATCATCGTTGCCATACCCAATGCGGGCATCCATCGCCTTGATGAGTACAGTCCCTTTCATGACGGCCGATTGGGCGGCGGACGGGGCAATGATTACCTGCGATTTATCATTGAGTCGATTAAGCCCCAGATCGATACCGAGTTTCGCTCATTGCCCGACCGGAGGTATACCGGCATCATGGGCTCGTCTATGGGCGGGTTGATCAGCCTTTATGCGTATTTTGAGTATCCATCCGTATTCGGCTATGCCGGGGTGATGAGCCCGTCTCTCTGGTTTGCGGGCGAAGCGATTTTCGACTATATCGACTCCGCAATCTACCATCCCGGTAAAATCTACCTCGACGCCGGCACGCGCGAGTACGGCGAGAGTGCCANTAGCGGCCGCCTCCATCGCGCCGCCGCTTCNCGCCGCTACTATGCCAGCGTGAGNCGTTTGAAAGGTNTGCTTGTGAAGAANGGTTACCGGCCGNTTAGGGACATCATGCACGTCGAGGAGAAGTGGGCCGAACACAGCGAGTCATCCTGGGCCCGCCGTTTGGCGCCGGCGNTGCGGTTCTTGCTGACTGAAGCGATGCGGCAAACGAGCGGGTAGGTGCCNGCTAGCTGCTNTTGGGGCAAAAGCTCAAAACTACTATTCTATTTGCGACAAGGAGTTNTCATGCAAGAGAAACTAAATGAACTGAAGAACCGGCTACGCGAGGTCGAGGACCTNGGCCTCGTGACCGCGCTGCTGAACTGGGATCAATCNACCTACATGCCGCCGGGCGGCGNGCCGGCNCGCGGCCGCCAGATGGCACTCNTATCCCGCCTATCGCATGAGAAGTTCATCGATCCCGCTGTGGGTCGTCTGCTCGATGATCTGGCAAGTTATGAACAAAGCCTAGATCCGGACCACGACGATGCCGCGCTGATCCGTGTCGCCCGGCGAAAGTATGAAAAATCGGTTCGCATACCTCCACAACTATTGTCCGAATTGAGCGAGCATTCGGCGGAGAGCTATCAGACCTGGACAACTGCTCGGCCGGCGGATGACTTCGCCAGAGTGGAGCCGCTGCTGGAAAAGACCCTCGATCTCAGCCGGCGCATTGCGGATTGTTTTCCCGGCTATGACCATATAGCCGACCCTTTAATCGATTTTGCCGACGAGGGCATGAAGGCGGAGAGCGTTCGCGCGCTGTTCGCTGATTTGCGTACCCAGCTTGTTCCTCTACTGCGCAAGGTATTGGATCAGCCCACCGTGGATGATAGCTGCCTCTACCAGAACTATCCCGAAGAATCGCAAAAAGCCTTTGGCGAGATGGTGATCGGGCAGATGGGCTATGACTTCAACCGCGGCCGCCAGGACAAGACCCACCACCCGTTCATGACCAAATTCTCCCTGGGCGATGTGCGCATCACGACCCGATTTCAAGATGATTACCTGGCCAATGGTCTGTTCAGCACCATTCACGAAGCCGGACATGCCATGTATGAGCAGGGGATCGACATGAAATTCGAGGGCACGCCGCTGGCAGATGGCACCTCGGCCGGCGTTCACGAGAGCCAGTCGCGCCTCTGGGAGAACGTGGTCGGCCGCAGCCGCGTCNTTTGGAGCCATTACTACCCGCNACTGCAATCGTATTTCCCCCAACAGCTGGCCGATGTCGAGCTGGAGACCTTCTACANGGCGATCAACAAGGTGCAGCCATCCATGATCCGCACTGAGGCCGATCAGATGACGTATGACCTGCACGTGATGATCCGCTTTGATCTGGAGCTGGCCTTGCTCGAGGGATCGCTCAGNGTGCGCGATCTGCCGGACGCGTGGCGCGCGCGTTATCAATCTGATCTGGGCATCTCGGCCGATAAAGAGCGGGATGGCGTGTTGCAGGATGTCCACTGGTTTGCCGGGCCGATCGGCGGCGCGTTTCAGGGTTACACGCTCGGCAACATCATGTCTGCCTTGTTCTACCAGCAGGNTCTTATGGCCCACCCGGAAATCCCTTCCCAAATCGGCCGGGGGGAATTCGAGACACTCCACGGTTGGTTGAAGAACAACATTTACCAGCACGGTTCCAAGTACACCGCCAACGAGTTGATTCAGCGGATTACGGGCGGGCAATTGTCCATTGACCCTTACGTCGCGTATTTGCGGGGTAAGTTCCTGGATTAAGATTTTCCGCTCAAATCAAAAGGCGCGATACGGAGGGAATCCGTATCGCACCTTTTTTGTTTATGGTCAGAGCGCAAGGGAGCGCTCTCTGCCTCGTATCATCCTTGCTAGTTGAGGGAGAAGATGCCGATGTCGNCNGCGGGAATATTCTGCATAAGGGACAGTTCGCGCCGGTAGTAATGATGTAATACCCGGGTCAACTCGACAGCGCGATCGATTGCCAGCAGGGTCTGCTTTTCTGCGATCGGCAGCTGGATCAGGGTCGCCGCCATGTAAATCAACCCCTCGGGGTCGCTCGGAATTTGATCCGATTCCACTTCGACATTGCCGAGGATGGCGAGCTTGTTGAGATACTCGATCATCAGCGGCTCCAGCCCCTCGGCCCCGTTCATCTCCCAACCCTCATCCTGTATATCCAGAGGGGCCGGAGCGACCAACCCGACCAGGTAAGGCTTTTCGTAATTTAGCTCGACAACGCGGAACCGCTCGCGGCCGACGGTCATGATCAGCATGCGGCCTTGCTCCAGCGGCTGCACCTGGGCGATCTCGGCCGTGCAGCCCACGGCCACGCGCCTCGTCAGGCCGCCTTCATCATCCATATTTTCCTCGATATGGACGACGCCAAACGGCCGATCCTCGCGGATGCAGTCCGCGACCATTTCCTTGTATCGCTCTTCAAAGATGTGCAGCGGCAGAGGCATGCCGGGAAACAGCACGACATTGAGCGGAAAAAGCGGCAATTCGTACATTTCTAACTTTGAGTTCATTATATATTACCTCTAGCTAGATTATACAAACTCTCGGGCCGAATGTAGNGTGGAGATAGGTTAGTTTTAACCTAGTCGTTTTACTCCAATATGGCGCCAACCACGGGAGNCAGGGACGCGGTATACGGGACAAGAGTGGCAAAAAAACACCCGGATGCAATCGCAACCGGGTGTTCATCTGTCTTGCTCAGATCGCNCTGGGTTTCTTAATGAGGGCCGGCCGCCTTTATCTCATTACTGACGATCTCTTCGAATTGCTTGAAGTTGTCTTTGAACATGCCGACAAGCCGTTGGGCCTGGGCGTCGTAGGCATCTTTGTCGCTCCACGTATCGCGCGGGTTCAACACGTCGTCCGGCACGTCCGCGATGGTCTGGGGGATTGACAATCCGAAGAAGGGTTCCTCGACCATGGGCACGCTATCCAACTCGCCCCGCAAAGCGGCGGTGATCATGCGCCGGGTGTAGGCCAGTTTCATCCGGTTGCCGACGCCATAGGGGCCGCCGGTCCAACCCGTATTGATCAACCATACCTTGGCGCCGTGCTTCTGGATCTTCTCGCCGAGCAATTCGGCATAGACCCCCGGCCGCAGGGGCATGAACGGGGCGCCGAAGCAGGTGCTGAAGTTAGGTTGGGGTTCGGTGATGCCTCGCTCTGTGCCGGCGACTTTCGCCGTGTAGCCACTCAGGAAGTGGTACATTGCTTGGGCATTAGTCAGGCGAGCAATGGGCGGCAGCACGCCGAACGCGTCGGCCGTCAGNAAGAATACGTTGTTGGGGTGGCCCGCCGTCCCGTCGCGAACGGCGTTGGAGACGTGGGAAATGGGGTAGCTCGACCGCGTGTTTTCGGTTAACGAGTCATCATTCAGGTCAACCCGCCGCGTGCTGTTGTCCATGATCACGTTTTCGAGGATGGTCCCGAATTTGCGGGTGGTCTCAAAAATTTCGGGCTCGCCCTTTGGATCGAGCCGGATCACCTTGGCATAGCAACCCCCTTCGTAGTTGAACACGCCGTCATCGCTCCAGCCATGCTCATCATCGCCGATGAGTGTCCGGTTGGGGTCGCTGCTTAGCGTAGTCTTGCCCGTGCCGCTGAGGCCGAAGAAGAGGGCCACATCATCCCGATTGCTCCCGAAATTAGCGCTGCAGTGCATCGACATGACGCCCTGCTTCGGCATGAAATAGTTCATCGCCGTGAAGATACTCTTCTTGATTTCGCCGGCGTATTCCGTGCCGCCGATCAACACAAGGCGGCGGGCAAAGTCAACCAGAATGAACGTCTGACTGTTGGTGCCGTCCTGCTCCGGCTCGGCCTTGAGCCCGGGCATATCGATGACGGTGAACTGGGGTACGTGATTGCGCAGATTTTCGGGGTCGAACTCGCGAATAAACATGTTGCGAGCGAATAGATTGTGCCAGGCGTACTCAGTGATGATCCGGATGGGCATCCGGTAGTTCGGATCGGCGCCGACAAACCCGTCAAACACGAAAATGTCCCGGTTTTGCGTGTAAGCCAGCATCTTCCGATAGAGATAGTCAAAGTTTTCCTGGGTGAAGGGGCGGTTTACCTTGCCCCACCAGATGTCCGCTTCGCTTCCTGGTTCCTTGACGATAAATCTGTCGTTGGGGGAGCGGCCGGTGTGGCTGCCCGTCTGCACAACAAGCGGCCCGAGGTGGGCAATCTTTCCTTCATTACGGCGAGTTACCTGCTCGTAGAGCATCGAGGTTGTCAGATTCCAGTAGACGGTGCCTGGATTCTTGATACCATGATTTTCGACGCCGTAATGACTTACAAAAGCGCCAAAGTTCTGCATGTCGTTACTCCTGTTGTAAATGGAAAAGAGGATGCGCGTGAGTGGCTCAAAGGTAGTTTAAGCCAAGCAGGCCGGTTTGACAATTGAAGTGAGTGGTATTTTGTCACCAATCCGGTATGAGCTAAGTCACTATTATTACAACCCCAAGATCGCCCAAGCGTTACCTATTCAATTCGTTGCAAGCTTCTGCACGAACGGTTTCGATTACCAATCTATATCTCATTCACCTTTACGAATGCCGAACAAGGGCGTAAAACTAGAAGGAACACGATTGGAGAGTAAAAAATGAACCACGAACAACCCATTGAAAAGATACTGAAGGAAGCGCGTTCTATCGCCGTCGTCGGCTTTTCTTCTAACCCCGCCAAGGCGGGCCATTACGTCCCGGCCTATTTAAAGCGAAAGGGCTACACTATTTATGCGGTCAATCCCAACGTCTCCGAGGGGCTTGACGGTGACGTGGCTTATTCATCCCTGGACGAGGTCCCCAAACCCATCGACCTGGTTCTGCTTTTCCAGCGCAGCGAGAACGTGCCTCCGTTTGTGGACCAGGCCATCGAGAATAGGGCACGGGCTGTCTGGATGCAATTGGGCATTGCCAATCAGGAAGCAGCCGACAAGGCCGAAGCCGCCGGATTGGATGTCGTCCAGAACGCGTGCATGCTGGTAGAACATCAAAACTGGGACGGCGCGTAGCTGATGTTCAGGAAATGACTCAGTTCGCGCTTCCACTTTTCCGAATCCCACAACCCGCCCGNCTCCTGTGCGTATAGGGGGTGGAGGTTGACANCATGACAGACAACATCAAGGAACTCAAGGATTTGGAACGCGAGCTGAACGAAAGTGATGAGGAACTCGACGAAAAGGTCCAGGAGTCCTGTGGTTCGCGCAAGGGATGGATNCCCGGTCTGANCCTCATCGGCATCGGCGCGTTTTTCCTGNTCAATAACTTCACAAACTTCCATTTGACCAATTGGTGGGCCCTATTCATTNTCATTCCCGCNTTTGGTAGCCTGGGGAAATTTATCCACCATTACGGCGAGAGCGGTCGTTTGAATGGCGAAGCGCGTGGCGCGCTGATCTGGAGTTTAATCCTCTTTGTTGTGGCTGCCGCCTTTATTTTCGGCTGGTCATGGGGGCTGGTGTGGCCTGTGTTGCTGATCATCGGCGGATTGGGCGCGTTGCTATCTGGCATACAAAACTGATTTCCCGGAACATTGCGGCCGGCGCAGTTACGAAATTGCGCCGGCTTTTTTNTTGCGTCCCGGAACCTGCGTTATCCCTCGCGGCCGACCACACGCGGGAAAATGGCATGAGCGAAGGCGACCGCGGCGCCGACTTCCAACAGCCGGCCAGCGACGAGCGCCAGTGGCGAAAGCCGCAAGACGGGGGTCANAGAGGCCAGCCAGATGCCGGCATTCAGCANCACGATGGCGACGTATGCCCCCGTAGTGTTTCCTCGCCGCGGCTCTTTCCAGTAGCGAGGCATGATCCAGAAAGCGACTCCNAACGTCAGTTGNGCTACCCACCCGATGAGNAGCCACTCGATATGCGCCGGCAGCCAGCTCCACAAGGCGGGATGAAGCGGTTGCCCTTTATGAGCCAGGAGCAACGCGCCGAAGGTGAAGCCCAACAGAAGATAGGCAAANGANAGTTTGACGTACCATTGNCTNAGTTTCGGCACGCGCCTATTCCCCCCGGTACCGCTCTTTTACCCGCGGCCACGCGTNATAGACGAACAACACGGCCGCCAGCCACTGAAAGAGCGCCGATGCAACTAGCCCCCAACCCCACAGGCCTTGGGGGTTCATGGCGTTCAACGGCTCGCAAAGCACGCGCAAGATGAGGCCAACATTCAGCAGAACGTAAACAGCCCAGCCGATTTGCTCGTTTCCGCGCGGACGGGCGCGCGTGACGATGGGAAACATCCAGAAGATGACGCCGAAGATCATCTGGGTCACCCAGCCGACCATGATCAGATGAAAAAATGAGGGCGATAAGTAAGCCAGCCAGTTCGGAATCTGTATCACGGCTCCCATTGTCAGCCCGACTCCGAGCAGCATGGCCACGGCCAGGTATACAAATGCCGACTTTATATGCCAGCGTGTTAATGGAGGCATAGTTGTTTTTGTTGCCCCGCTGTCATGGGGTGGCCTTGGTAGTCGCCGGATGGGGTTTTGTGGCGTTGCCTCGCGCGAGCGCCACGGCCGTTATGCCCAGGAACAGTAGCAAGGTCACCCCATTCAACATACTTCCCCACAGACGCAAGGGGAGATTATTTGTCAAATCGCCCACCAGTCGCAGGAGCAGGGAGAGCTCCAGGGCGACCAGAGGCANGTAGAAGGCCGGCAAGTAGGCCATTGGCCGGCGCAGGACGGANGGAAANATCAGCGGCGCGTGGCCGAAGATCATGGCAAATACAAAACCGAGGAAGACGCTGTGAAGTATCGCGTCGTAAATCGGGCCGGCCGGAACGCCGCCGTAAATGACCCACAACANACCGCCNACCCCCAGCCAAAAATAGCCGCTGAAGAGNGCGTAGGCAATGAATCGCGTCAGCCCCTGATGCCCGAGATTGCGACGGGCGATGTCATAGATGATCAGCCACGCCGCGATCGCCACCATGCCCGCCCCGGCCAGTCGCGTGCCGGCNTCGTAGGCGACGGTGGACAGTGCGACCCCGGCCAGAAACAGCAAGGCTGCCGTGGTAAAAAGGTCGATGGTGCGCTTCGTGGGCCGCAACACGCGGCTCAACTCCAGTCGCTCCCCAGCGATAGTGAGCACCAGGAAGGCGACCCACCACGGTGTCACGATGAAAAGCGGCCGTCCCGCGACCTGCAACAGGCAGGCCACAAACCAGGCCACTGACCCCACGGCCATGGTGAGGGTGTAGATCGCCGTGTGCTGGCGAACGATCAGGACAAAAAGGATGACCAAGCCAATACTGGACATCAGCAGCAAGCGCGCCGCCCATACCCAGGATAGACCGGTGATCAGCAGAATGCCGGCCACGGCCGAGAGCATGGGGGCCAAGTAGGCCGCCTTCTTGTCAAGCGCGACCGCTCTCTCAAGCCCGATGACCGTACCCAGAAACGCAGAGACCATCAATGGCCCATGAGCCGCCGCCAGCGCAGGTTGGATGGGCGGCCAGGCCCNGCCGGCGCGCAACAGGCCGGCCCAGATGGCAAAAAGCAGGGCCAGGATGGCCAGCAGCAGTAAAGGCAGTCTGTACATGGATGAAAGGCGCCGCGGACGAAGGGGGATGATGATGTTTTCGATGATTCGTCGCTAGTGGCGGCGATGATTTGGCCCGTTCCTACCGGAGCATGAGCAGTAACATGACCACCGGTGTTTCAGCGATGATGGTGTGGGGCAGATTGGGGTCCATTCGCGCCCAGGCCCCAGCCTCAACGAGCGACTCGTCCTCGCCCAACTTAAGACGAGCGCGACCGCTCAGAAAGTGAAGAATTGCCGGATAGGTTGAGGTATGCTCAGAAAGCTCCTCGCCGGCGGCAAAGCTGAACAAGATGGCGCTCAGGCGCTCACCCTTGTAAAAAGTGCGGCTGAGAATTGAATCTTCCGGAACCGCCGGCGCCAACGCCTGTAGATTGGGNAAAAGGTTATACTTCTCGCTCATCAGTCGGTAATGATATCGCTTTGCTTTCCTGGATCGCCACCAGCAATTCGTCAATAAACTGCTCTGGCACCAATCCATAGACAAGCGCAGCATCGTTAATGGAATAAAAAGGGGCAACAGCGCACCCGACGCAGGCCATGGTGTGGTTGTGGAAGACATCGGCCGTTTTGGGCCAGCGCTCCAATACATCGGTGATCATCATCTTGCCCAGTTCTTCGCTTGTGGGCGGAATGTCTTGAGTCATCGTTTCACCTGGGCGCATCATTATCCGGAGGAATCGATACCGCTCAGGCTGGCAACCGGTATCCTGAATGGGATTGTCCCGGTTGCCAACCTGGTGATTATCTTCTGCTGACCTTACTCGTGTAGCGTGCGAATGTAGGCGATGATGTCGAGTAATTGCTCATCCGTCAGGGCCGGATTGCCGCCCTTGGGAGGCATGTCTACGCCGGTCGTATTATCGGGGTGGCTGATCGGCCGGCCAGTCTTGATGAACTCCAGCAGTTCCTGGTCGTCGACGGTTAGGAGGAATTCACTCGTGGTGAATGGTTTGCCCAACCCTTCAACGCCCACGCCGCCCGGCCCATGGCAGGCAATACAAACAGTGTCGAATTGCGCCTTGCCTGCTTCGGGATCGCCCACCGGGGCGGCGGTCGGCTCTGGCGCTTGGGCCACAGGCTCGCCGTTACCCGAAGACGTTCCGCCGCCACCACAAGCTACCAGGCCCAGGCTAAGGACCATAAGGGCGACAACTGCCAAAAACAAAAACTTGCTCTTCATCTCAAAAACTCTCCTCTCGACTAATTGTTATTTTCGCAACCAATTGGCTGCGGCAAACACAGTTATTGATAAAACCGAAACGATGCTCAGAAGTCTAGTGTCCCATACCTAGGGTAATTTCGCCAGCCTCCAGCTTGCTCATCAGCTCGCCGAACGTGAGGACCATAGCGCCATCCTGGTCGAAGGCCAGCGCGTTGGCATCTTCCTCATTNGCCACGGCAACAATGCCTGTGCCCATGGGAGTCATCAGTCCCGCGTTCATCACGATCCAGGCATCTTCAGCGCGCAACCATTCGGCCGTGTTCATNTCGTGAACCCAGGTCGAGGCTCTCTCTTCGGGGTTGCTCTGCATGTATTCCAGCATCTCGCCCATGTCATCGAAGCGCCTCGCCTCCCCGCCGGCTGTCCAATAGGCCGAGGCAAAATTCTCTTCGCTGATGATCATATTGCAGTTGCTGCATACATCCTGGCCATAGAGGATCTCCGGCGGCTCATCGAATGATTCCGCGCCGCCGCACCCCACCAGGGCCGCGATCATCAGCATAATAAAAAANATCAAGGCTCCCCTTTTCATATAACTCCCCTTTTCTTGAATACCTGGGTNGCGAGCAAGAACGGCGCAACCACCCAGACGAACAGTAGACCGACTAGCAACGGCCAGAGCGCTCCGCCNTATGTCCGGTAGGCGAANATGCCGGCCGGGCCCAANACTTCCAGGTTATCCCGCAAGTCAAGCACGGCGGCGATCTTGAAGACCTGCAGCGGATTGATCAGCGCCAGCGCCAGCAGTTGCTCCACGTCCATTTGCATGACCACGGCCGTGCCCATCAACCCTAGATCGCCGAAGTAGACGAGGATCAGCCACAGGAAGAGGGCCAGACCCACGGCCGTGGCCGCCTTCTTTACTGCGGCGGAGATAAGGAACCCCAGGCTAAGTGTCGCAATTGCTAGCATGACGGAAAGCACCAGCAGGGTCAGGTAGATTCGGAAATCGCCGCCGCCGCCGATGAAGACGATCAGGATGCCCGTCAGCCCAAAGCCGATGACCAGTGCTGCGGTCAGGGCCAGGGCAAGGCCAACAAACTTGCCCAGAAGAAGCTCCGCGCCGCTGATGGGTTGGGCCAGCAAATAAACAAGCGTGCCCTTTTCTCGCTCGCCAGCCAGGCTCATGGCCCCAAGGGTCAGACCCATCAATGGCACGATGAGCAAGATCAGGTTGATCAGGCCGGCGGTCGTGCGGCCGAAGCCCGCCACGCCGAAGCTGCCGGCGCCAGACACGGAAAACCAGGCCAGGGCCAGCGACAGACCGGCAAAAGCGACGGCATAGAGCAGGAACCAGCGGTTGCGAAAGGCGTCGCGCAGTTCCTTTTGAATCAAGGTCAGTACATTCTCCAGGTCCATCNTGTTACTCCACCGAGAAGTCATCNACTTCAATNCCCGCTTCCTGGAGGACGCGGAATATTTTACCCTTTGCGCCAGGGGCCACGTGGACGCGCACCCCACGACCGTTCCGGCTCACGGGCATGCCCAGGTTAGTCAGGGTCTCGACGGCCGGGTCGATTCCCGTCTCCGGCAGATACAGATGCAGGGTCGTTTCCCAGCCCAGCCGGCGCTCCAACTGATCGGGCGGAGCGTCGACAACNAGACGCCCGCCCTCGAGGAGCAATACCCGATCTGCCAGAGCGGTCACCTCTTCCAGATGATGCGATGAGAAGATCATCGTCTTGCCCTTGTGTTTCAGCGATCGCAACAGAAGCAAGAACTCCTCGCGCGAGCGGATGTCAAGGCTGGCCGTCGGCTCATCGAGAATCAGAATTGGCGGGTCATTGAGCAAGGCCGCCGCCAGGGCGAGGCGTTGCTTGAGGCCTCCGGATAGCTCGCCCACCCGCTTATTGATGTGCGGTGTCAGGCGAACCTGCTCCAGCAATGGGCCGAAGTCGAAACCGTTGGGCACTTTCTTCAGCCGAGCATAGAAAATGAGCGTCTCGGCCACGGACATGTCATCGTGGAAGCTCAATTCNTGTGGNACGAAGCCGATGATCTGTCGCACCTGCTTGCTCTGGCGGCGCGTATCCAGNCCATTGATCCGGATTTCGCCATCAAATGGGAATAAATTCAACAGGCAGCGCACGGCCGTTGTCTTGCCAGCTCCGTTCGCCCCCCAGAGGGCTACTGCTTCACCCGTCTGCATTGTAAAAGACAGGTTGTCAACGGCCGTGTACCGCCCGAAGCGTTTCGTTAAGTTTTGTACTTCGATCGCCGGGGCGATCGTCTGCTCGACCATGGGTTTACCTTCCATGGCTCAAACCCCCTACATGGGCCGGCGAGGTGGTGGCCTCCGGCATCTGGTAGCGCCGTTGTCCGGCGCGCATGATGATAAACAACACCAACAAGGCGAGTGGCAGGATAAAGACAGGCCACAATTCCCCTTCCTGGGCCGGCCGCGGCAAAGGCGCGTTGGCCGGCAGGGGCGGAACCGTCAGCGGATGCTCGTCAACCAGGACGGGTTGCGGCCGAACCAGCGGAAACGCCCGAGCCGCGAAGTCCACCGCGTTGACGACGGGGCTATAGAGGAACAGTCGCAGTTCCGGCTGTCGTCCAATCAGGCTGTCCAGCAGCCGCTCGGCGCGGTAATCTATCTCGCCCAACCCATCGTCGTCGGCATCATATCCGGCGTAGTCGCTCCAGTAGTTGCCTCGACCGCCGACGGACCACTCGTTGGCCTCCAGTCGGCCGCCGCCAGCGATGACAACCTGTTGTTCGTTCTCGATGAAGCTGTTGTTGCGGATCTGGTTCCGCCGCACCGACGGCAGCATTTCCATGGCGATATCGTTGTAGGCGAATAGATTGTCCTCGATGACGCCCGTGCTGGTGAGCTCGCGCGGCGAGCCATCGACGAACGCGCCGACGCGATTATCCAGAAAACGATTGCCGGTTATGATCGAGTCGTCCATGTCCTTCAGGCCGATGCCGTAGCCGCTGGGGCCGCGGTTAAAGGCGATCAGGTTGTTGCGCAAGGCCATCCGCCGGCCGTACATCAGGTATGCCCCNACTGAGTTATTGGTCAANCGATTGCCTTCGATAATGGCGTCATCGCAATACATGAAATGCAAGCCATANCGTCCGTGGGTGAATTCGTTGCCCCGCAGCGTCAGACGCTCGGAGTACCANAGCACGGCGTCGCGGCCGTCGATGGTGATATTGTTCTCCACCAGCACGTCGTCGCTNTCCCAGATGCGGATCAGGTCGCCACGCCGGGCGATGTCGAGGTCCTTGCCGTCGATCACGTTNCCGCGCAACACGGCCCCGGGTCCGGAATGAACGTATATGCCAAACAGGACGTCNTCGATGTGATTGTCTTCGATCAATGCTCCGGGCGCGCCCACATTAACCCCGGCGTCCTCAGTGATGAGCTTGGCGCCGGAATTACGGAGCNCAAACCCGCGCAAGGTGGTATCGGGCGCGGTAATCGTCACGATTGTGCCGCTGTTCTGGGAATCGATTACCGGCCGGNCAATGCCGATTACAGTCAGTGACTTGTCAATGACAATATTGCCATTGAAAGCGCCGCCGGTGACTTCGATGGTATCGCCCGGGCTTGCTTCGGCGACGGCCGCATCCAGCTGTTCGGCCGAGATCCGAATGACCGGATCGTCGGCTGCAACGGGGTTAGCTATCCCGATGAACATTACCAGGGCGAGAAAGTATGCCAAGCGCGTCATAATCATTCTTGACTTCAATGAGCCTTTGGATTTTGCGCCAATAATTACTGGCCCGCCTCTACGAGGGGCTTATAGGCACGCCGTTGATAGTACAACCCGGCAAGAATAAGGGCAACGGCCAGAAACGCCATCCANAAGCCTATCTCGAANGANGCCACGGTCTCNAATTGGCCGACCATTCCGNTGCCTAGGATAGGGGGNACGAAAGGATCGATTGAACTNCTGAGCGGCGCGGTCGGATCGAGATTTAAGCCAAAGTTGCGCATCCAGTAGTACATATCGGCGATAAATATGAAGGGCCAGAGGATAGCGGGCAGAGCCAACAATAAGGCCCAGGGCGAATGAACAAATATAGCTGCCAACACCAGCAACACAAGCACGCCCACGGCGACCATGCTGATAGCTCGCTCAAGCTGAGCGGCTTCGCCGAGGGGGCGCATGCCGATATAGTGGTTAAGCCCATCAATTTCACTGACGTCGCCGGTCAACCGGTTGACGTACACCTCCACCGATAACCCGCCAGGGTATTGAGGCGCTTTAAGAGTCATTTTCCAATAGGGAACAAAAATCGAGGCCAGCAGTAATACCGCGGCGATACCCAGTAAAATGTTGGGCAAGTGGAACTGCCTCCGCTGCTGCTCGTCAAGCGATTTGGGCGCTCGCGGCCCGACGATCTTATCAACTAAATTGCTCATTTGTATCCTCTCTTGGGATAGAGGTCGTTGTCTGGGNGAGGCTGGGGCGGTAAATCCGCCCCAGCCTCCGGAAAAACGAGGAGGAATTAGTCGGTGTCGGCCGAGGCCGAATCCGACGGTTCAACCATCATGTAGCCCATCATTTCCAGATGGAGAGCGGANCAGAACTCGGTGCAGTAGTAGGAGAAGACACCGTCTTGCACCGCGTCGAACTCGAAGGTGGCNACTTCACCCGGCTCGATNCTGATGTGGATGTTGTAGGCCGGGATGGTGAAGCCGTGGGTCGCGTCCAGCGCGCGNTCGACGNTGGTGATGTGCCAGGTGACGTGATCGCCTTGCTTGATTTCCACGCGTTCCGGCGTGAAATGGCTGCGGATGGCNGTCATGTAGACCGTCACATTGTTTCCGTCGCGCTCGACGCGCTCTTCGCCCTGCTTCGGCGCGTCGGCTCTAACCTGCTGCGTGTGCGGGTCCCAACCCACTTCGGGGTAGACGTCCCAGGCCTTAATCTTGTCGGCCTTGATGATCTGGGCGTAATGGGGCTCNCCGTCGGGCAGGGGCATGTCGTAGATGAGCGGCATGTCGGTGCCCGTCCCGCTGATGTCTAGCAATTGGAAGTTTTGCGGCAGCAGGGGGCCAACCGGCATGAAGCGATCGACGGCCCACTTGTTCATGGCGACCAGGTATTGGCCGTCNGGTGTGGTTGTGTCGCCCTCAGCTGTTGTCAGGTGGCCAATGTTGTATTGGACGGGNGTCTTGGTNACGAGCGTCCANGGCGGNTCCTCGTTCAGTTCGTCGAANGAGCCGCCCAGCGACCAGCGGGCCACGGCCGAATCCAGGAACAGGCTGGTGTAGGCATAGCCCTTGTCATCGAATTGCGTGTGCAGCGGGCCCAGGCCAAGCTCAACCTGCGCTTCCATGACGGCGTCGAAGTCCAGAATCGGCACGCCATAGCGGTCGGTGTCGGATGTGCCGGCCTCGATGGCCGCCATGATCTTGTCAAAGCTATAGACCGTCACATGCGGATCCAGTTTGCCGGCNACNNTGATAAACTCGCCGTCGGGGGTGACATCNGAACCNTGNGGGCTCTTCGGCTCNGGGGCGTAGTAGAGCAGCCCTTCGGCAATGGCCGTGTCGAGCGAGATGACGGGGAAATCGTTGACCATCTCGAAATTACCCGCCGCGTAGACTTCAGCCGCCTTGTTGAGGTTCACGATGTGGAGGAAGTCCATGTCGTTCTGGCTGGCGCCAGACTCAAACGGCGGATTGCCCAATTCAACGCCACCCGTGGCCAANTCGGTGTTGATCGAGTTGCAGAAGATCCAGCCTTCGCTGACGAGCTTGCCGCTGTCGCACAGGTCTTGCCAATAGGGCGGCAATTCGATGGCGAAAGATTGGTCATACGCGATCCGTCCGGCCTCGCGGTCGAACTTCCAGAACGTGATCATGCCGCGATAATCGGACTCGTAATTGTCGATCGAGCTGTATTCGTAGCCCAGGGGCATGCCATACTGACCGCCCTCGACAATCCACTCGGTGTTCGGGGTCACGAACGTGCCGCCGTGGTCGCTGAGGGTGATGGGGTTCTTGACGATTTGCTTGACTTCGAAGTCGCGCAGGTCGATCACAGCAACGCGAGCATTGGCCTTGTCATTGATAAACAGGAACTGGCCGTCATATTCGCCGTTGGTCTCGCTGAGGCCGGGATGATGGGTGTCGGCCCAGGTCAGCGGCCCGCCGTCGGCGGCCCTTCCACCCTGGTCTAATACATCCATCGTGCCCAGTTCGCCATAGCCGAAACCCTGCCACGGTTCCGGCGTGAAGACGGCGATCTGCTTGACGATACGCATCGATGGCAGGCCGATGACGTATACCTGACCGGACTGGCCGCCCGAAGCGAACAGGTAATATTCATCGTGCTTGCCGCTGGGGGTAAAGGTCTTCACCGCGTTGACGATGTCGGAGGGAGTCAGGCCACGNGCCTCGGCGATGGCGTTGATATCCTCCGACGCGCCGGCAACCTCGGCGCCGGTGTTGGCCTGCCCGCCATTATCGCGGCAACTGACTACCAAGACGGCCATGGCCGCCAGTAGCATCAGCACCGTGATCAGCAAGACTGGCCTGGTTGATGAGCGGTTGAGTGTCATTTTTCTTCCGTTTCTCCTGTATTCGCATGCCCTGTGGGCAGGCAGAAAAAGATAGGGTGTGCAACAATGGGGACAGGATACAGGAAACGGCGGGGCGGTTCTTTGCAATAATGCAAAGATAGAACATTTGAATGATATTCAGTTACCGGCTAGTTTGGGTTTCGGCCGGNCACCGTAGGGCGTGGAAAGCCAGGAGACTATCTGGGCGGCGAGCCTGGAGGTGGGATATCTTCGGCCAGCACGACGAGTTCGTGGGCGTTCAACAGCGTCACCTGTTTGCGGCCGGTAGCGATCAATCCGTTGCCTTCCCACTTGCTCANGATGCGACTGACGTTATACAGATTGGTCCCCGTCATCTGTGCCAGGTCTTCGCGACTGAGAGAGATGTCGATGAGCACGCCTTCNTCCGTGCGGCGGCCGAATTGACGAACCAACCTCATCAGCGCCCGGGCCAGTCGCTGCTCGACGCGTTGGGTGGCCAGCTCCTGAAACCGGTTCTGCATCTGGGTGAAGCGACGGCCGACCATATTCATGCCGTTGATTGCCAGTTGCGCGTTCTCCCTCATCAGATCCAGCATCGTCTCTCGTGTCCAACCGGCGGCGACGCAGGGCTCGATCGCCTCGGCCGAGAGCGGGTAGGGCAGCTCGTTCAGGGCCATGATGATCCCTAGCCCCTCGCCCGCGCCGAAGTAGTCGACAATGACCTGGTGACCCTCGCTCGTGACTTGGGAGAGCTTGACCCGCCCGGCAAGGATGGTGTAGAGCATGGTCGAGTCTTCCCCTTGGTGGAAGAAGAACTCGCCTGGTTGCAACTCGTATAATCGGCCGGCCGCCACGATGCGTTCGCAATCAGTTGGTGGAATGTCCTTAAACAGGGCGCAACCCGCCATGATCAGGCAGGGGTTTAAAGTGGAGTTCATATCTTCGGGTATTATCATACGAAACATCCCTTGCGCCTAATTCCCGGCATTTCGCACCGGGCGATCTTGACGCCCTTGCTCCGGGATAATATGATCTAAATGTCTGATCGTCGCCGGCCCCCCACGTGTGCTGGAATATAGTGGCCGGAATAACAAGGAGTGAACATCAATGAAGTCTCGTTTTGGCCGCCCNCTGGTGGTGGTTTCCGCGGTTGTGCTGGCTCTGTTTGTGCTGGCGCTTGGCGGACACTCTGCCCACGCCCAACAGAATCAATGGCTCGGGGAGTTCTGGAACAATCGAAATCTGGAAGGTCCTGTCGCCATGACTCGTTGGGAGAATACCATCGATTTCAACTGGTTCGGCGGATCGCCGGATCCACGAATCAACGATGACAATTTCTCGGCTCGTTGGACGCGCACCGTCAATTTCCCGGCCGGAACCTACCGGTTCTTCGCCACGATGGATGATGGGATGCGTATTTGGATCGACAATCAACTGGTCATCGATTCCTGGACAGATAGCCAGGAACACACGATGACCTTCGACCGGGCCATGAACGGCAATCATGCCATTCGGGTCGATTACTTCGAGGCCGGGGGCAATGCTGTCGCCCGCTTCAACTGGGAACTGATCAATGCCGGTGGCGGTGGTCANTTTTTCCCGAACTGGATGGGAGAGTACTTCAACAATACAACTCTGTCCGGAGCGCCCGTTCNGGTGCGCGACGAGCGCGTTGTCAATAACAACTGGGGCAATGCCTCTCCGGGGCCGGGGGTCAATTCTGATTTCTGGTCGGCTCGGTTCTCNCGTCAATTGACGGCCCGCGCTGGNCAGTACCGCATTGTCCTGACGAGCGATGACGGCTCGCGCCTGTTCATCAACAATCAACTCATCATTGACAACTGGGCGGCTCAGGCAGCCAGCAGCCGGGCGACCGATTTCTTCACCAATGGCGGAACTCTCGACGTGCGCATCGAATATTTCGATCAGACTGGCCTGGCTTCCCTGCGCGTGGACCTGATCACGATTAGCGGCGGCCTGATCACGGTGCTCCCGACCCCGCCGACAGGCGGCGGCAGCAGCACATGCACAACGGCTCCGTCCGGAATGCAGGCGCAGTCGATTGCCACCGGCCCGCTAAACATTCGCCGCGGTCCCAGCACCCAGTTCGAGACGATGGGAACGTTGGCCCCATGCCAGATCGTCCCTCTCTCCGGCTTCCGTAACGCGGACAGTACCTGGGTCCAGATCATCACCGCCAGTGGGCAAACGGGCTGGGTATCGGCCCAGTACGTGCGACTTGGGGTGCCGATCACNTCGCTGGCAGTTACCAANTAGACAGCATTGTTTTCGGTGACGCTTCTGGAGACAGGGGCTCGCCGTTCCGTCAATCGCGGTTCCAATTTGGGCCTGGCCTGATACCGGGCCAGGCCCAACCTTTCACCAGCGCTCGTCGCTTCTCATCCGCCCGGCAGCGGCTCGCCATAACCATGTGTAATTCAAAGGTAGGTATGAATGATCATGGTTTCGCTTCCATGGCGCGATACAATCCAGCGCGGAGGTTATGGATATGGATTTTGACCGAAGCCGCAAGACAGGCCGCGGGGACGCCCGCCACTGGCGAGCCGGGCTGTTGGCCGCGGTGATCGTGGCTGGCATGGGACTGGTTTTATTATCTCTGACTTCCGGTGGCGACGCGCAGGCAAGCAGCGATCCAGGATCTGTGTTGGCGGGCGACGCGGTCTCATCCCCGGAGTATGGCGTCGTATTCATCAGTTCAGCCGAAGACCGGGTTCCTGGGAGCGGCCGCACGGCCGAGTCCATTGCCCAGCAATACCAGAAGGGGTTATCGACCGGCGCGACCTGGAATCGTTGGCCGCTCTACTGGTTCAACATCGAGCAATCCCCCGGTAACTTCAATTGGACCGCGCAAGACGCCACGGTCAGGGACGATATCGCCAACGGCCTGAAGGTAAACGCCATCTTGCTCGGAACGCCCGGCTTCTACACCACCGGCGAATCTCTCCGGCTAAGCCGCCCCCCACTCCTGCGGCCGGGTCAGCTCAGCCTCGACGCGGCCGAGCGAGCAACGCCCGTCGGATTGTTTAAACCCATCTTTTCTGACGGCACAGATATTCCTGGCCCAGGAAAGACGCCTCACCCGGAGAATAAGTGGGCCAATTTCGTCTGGCTGTCGGTCAATCGCTACAAGCCGGGCGGCACGCTGGCTCAGGCTAATGGCTGGCCGGCAGGCGTCGGCGTGACCCATTGGGAGATGTGGAACGAGCCGGACCTCGACATATTCTGGGATGCGCCACTCGAGGATTACGCCCGATTGCTGAAGGTCGGTTACCTGACGGCCAAGCAAGCCGATCCCAATNCCCANGTCCTGTTCGCCGGCCTGGCCAACAATTACGCCAAAATCAACTATTATCGGGATGTGTTATCGATCTTCGCCGCTGATCCAATGGCCAAAGACCNTGGTTTTTTCCACGATATCCTGGCGACCCACAGCTACTTTCACGCCTGGAAATCGTGGTATCACGTCTATCGCGCCATCGGCGCGATGAATGCCCACGGCCTCGACAAGCCGGTCTGGCTCAACGAATCCGGCGTTCCGGCCTGGGATGACTACCCCGGTCCGGTATGGGACCCGATGAGCGCGCTGAGGGCAACGGCCGAGGAGCAGGCCGACTACGCCATCCAATCAGCTTTCTACGCCACCTTTGCCGGCGCGGATAACATCTTCCATTTCCAACTCTACGACGGTTGCGGCAACCAGCCGGCCGGGACAGATTTCCCGCCGCACAATGGCGAGCTATGCGATGACAAGGGAGAGTATCAGGGCAAACCGTGCGCCGGAGACGCCAATGGCCTCTTTCGCAACCCGACGGACATGAGTTGCTTCACGCAGCATCCCCAACCCGGCAGCACCCGGCCGACCCTGGCTGCGTTCCAGGTTCTTACGACCCATTTGGTGGACGTCGAGCCGTATTGGCGCAAGCGGGAAGGCGAAGCGAATGCCTGCGCCATGCAACGGCCGGATGGCAGCATCTATCGGCAACCGCCGCAGGAGTGGGTCGCCTTCTACCGCGCGGCCACGGAAGAGCGCGTTGTGGGGATGTGGTCCTTGTGTGCTCGCGACGAGACTGCTATCATCGACGTTACCAGCCCGGATGGGCGGGCGATGCTGGTGTTCCCCAATGGCGCCACCCAAACGATAGCTGCTGTCAACGGTCACTATTCCATCGAACTGCCCGCGGCCACAAACCGGAATCCGTTTCCGGGCCAGCAGATCAATCCGCTCTTTCCGATTGGCGGGTCTCCGGTTATTCTCATTGAGAAAGATTCGCGGACGCCGCCGGACTTGCCATTCAAGTCTTACCTTTCCACGGTCTGGGGTGGAACGCAATGGCCGGAACACCGCTGAGTCGGGGCCTTTATGGAAAAACCCATCNTGTTCGANTTCCCCTATAGCTTTGAGACGGAGCGCCTCACNATTCGCGGGCCATTNCCTGGCGACGGCGTGAAGGTGCGCGAGGCGGTGCTCGAATCACAGGAGGACCTCAAGCCGTGGATGCCCTGGGCGANGGACGTGCCCTCTGAAGAAGATTACGAGATTCGGGTGCGCGAGGGACGGCTTAAGTTTCTGGCCCGCGAAGATCTTTGGATGATGCTACTGCTGAAGCAAACGGGAGCCATCATCGGCGGTAGTGGTTTGCACCGCATTGACTGGAGCGTGCCGAAATTCGAGATCGGCTATTGGGTGCGGTCGAGCTATGCCGGGCATGGCTATGTCACCGAGGCGGTCAATGGCATCGCCGCCTTTGCTTTCAACACGCTCAGCGCGCGTCGGGTTGAAATCCGCTGCGATGTCAAAAACACCCGCAGCGCGGCCGTCGCCCGGCGTGCCGGATTCACCCTTGAGGGCACCTTCCGCAANGANGCGCGCGACCACTTCGGCGAGCTGCGCGATACNTTTATATTCGCCCGGCTGCGTGAGCCGTAACCGTAGCGCTCTATTCCCCTTCGTACATAGCCTCGATCTCCTCGAGGTGCATGTCGCAGATGACTTTGCGTTTCAGCTTTAGGGTTGGCGTCATCTCGCCGCCTTCCACGCTGAAGGGTCGCGGCAAGATGGTGAATTTCCGCACCTGCTCGACTCGCGCAAATTGGGGATTCACGTTCTCGTCCAGCTCCGCCTGAATGGCGGCGATGACCAGCGGGTGGTTATGCAACTCCGACCCCTCGATGTGATGCGTTTCGGCGAACCGGACGGCCGCCTCCGGGTCGAGCGTAAGCAAGGCACACAGGTATTTTCGACCTTCGCCGACCAAGACGGCATCCCCCACCAGTTCCAGGTTTTTCAGCGCGGCCTCTATGTTGCGCGGGGCGATGTTCTTGCCGCCGGAGGTAATGATGATGTCCTTCTTGCGGCCGACGATGGTCAGGTATCCGTCTTCGTCAAAGCGGCCGAGGTCGCCGGAATGGAGCCAGCCGTCCACGAGTGTGTCGCTGGTCGAGGCCGGGTCCTTGTAATAGCCCATGAAGACGTTGGGACCGCGCAAGAGAATCTCCCCGTCCGCGGCGAGCTTGACCTCGCTGCCGGGCCAGGCCTGCCCGGTGGTGCCGAGTTTTGTCGCCCCCGGCCGGTTAAAGGTCGTCGGCCCGCATCCTTCCGATTGGCCATACACCTCGTATATAATGACGTCCAGGCCGCTGAAAAACTCCAGAATACTCTTGTCGATGGCCGCCGCACCAGACACCGCTACCCGCGTGCGGCTAAAACCCAGGAGCGGCTTGACTTTGGAGAACACGAGCCTGTCGGCAAGGCGATACTGCGCGGCCAGCTTGCCCGAGGGTTCGCGGCCCTGATTCCGCAGGGCAACGACCTTTTGCCCGACGTTCTGCGCCCAATCGGCGATGCTGCGTCGGATGCCGTGGGCCTCATTCAGACGCTCGGCCACACGATTGCGGAAGCGCTCCCAGACGCCGGGCACGCCAAAGAAGATCGTGGGCTGTACCTCGCGCAGGTTGTCGGGCAATTTGGTGATAGATTCGGCGAAATAGACCGCGTAGCCCGTGGTGGCCGCGGTGTGGATGGTGAACATCTGCTCTGCGATGTGAGAGAGCGGCAGATATGACAGCAGCACATCGTTGGGGGTCAGCATGAAGAGTGCCTCGCCGTTGTGGGCGGTTGAGGCCAGATTGTTGTGCGAAAGCATGACCGCCTTCGGCGGGCCGGTGGTTCCGGNGGTGTAGATCAGGCTGGCCAACTGCTCCATCTCGATAGCCGCCATTCGCGCCGACAGCTCTGTTTCATCAACGCTACGNGAACGTTCCAGAAAGGCTTCCCAGGTCAGGGCCATGGGATCATCTACCGCTGCCCCCCGCATCAGGACAGCCCAGCGCAGATGGGGCAGTTCGTCGCGTACCTCCAGCACCTTGGCCCATTGCGATTCATTTTCGAGGATGACAACTGGGGCTTCAGAGTGTGTCAGGATGTATTTAACTTCGGAGGGGCTGTTGGTGGTATAGATCCCCGCGCCGACAGCGCCGATCATCATCGCCGCCAGCTGACCGATGACCCATTCCGGGCGATTGAACCCCAGCATGCAAACGACCTGGTTGGGTTCGACGCCCAGAGCAATGAGGGCACGGGCGGCCGTTCGCACCTGCCCAGTGTACTCCTCCCAGGTTGTCGGTACCCAAGCGGTTCCGATCTTTTCAAAATAAGCCGGCCCGGCAGGGCGCACTCGGTGGTGCGTTAGGAACCTGTCGACGATGCTGTCTCTGTTGCTTGCCATTGTGCACCACTCTCCTCGTGAAGAAATAGGATGTTTTAACGAGCCTGTATGATAGCAAGNACCTCGGCCCCTCGTCTACTAAACGACCCAACCGGGCGGGCCGGTGAAAGGCCGGATGTCGTCCTCGCACAGGACGAGCCGCACGCTCTCCTCCAGCGTCAAATCGTCATTCAGAACTGCTTCCTCGTACTGGCTGGCCCAGCGATGAATGAGACCGCGCCCCTTGCGCAACTCGACCAGCATGATCTGTGCCAGCGGGCCGCCTTTCTCCAGGAACCCTGACTGAACGTAGTCCCTCTCAATTCGTTCGTAATCATAGGTCACTCGGACGATCGCTGCTTGCCAGCCACCCGGCTCCCAAGTGAACTGTCCATACCCGGCGCGACGATCCTCATCAAACGGCGAGCCAACCGAGCCAATGTTAACCACCAACGTGTCGTCCACCTCGCGCATGAGGGGGCGGTGGGTGTGGCCGGTGACAAANACGGCCGGGGCGGGGGCGATCTGTTGCCGGATATCATCTTCCACCGACATAGGATAAATGCCGTCGCGATTGCTGCGCATCGATGCGTGGACGATCCGCAAGATCCGGCCGTCCGGCGCTGCCCTTTCGTAGATATCGGGCATCAGGCGCAATAGCTCGATGTGGTCGACGACCTGGGCCAGGGCGAAATGGGCAAATCGCTTCATCTCGAAAACCGGGCCGGAAAGAGGTTGGTCGGGGTCGCCGCAGTCGAGGACGAACTCCTCATGATTGCCGCGCAAAAGGTGCCACCCCTGGTTGTGATGGCGGTCGACGACCACAGCCAGGCAAGCGCCGGACAGCGGGCCGCGATTGATGATATCCCCGCCGACGACGACGAGATCGGGCGACCACGCGTCAATGTGAGCCACCACCGCTTCGAGCGCGGGCAGATTGCCGTGGATATCAGATAGGACCGCTACTTTCATTTCCGCGATTATAGCGGATGCCGGGCCGCGACAAGCAGGAAACGGCTGAATTCGATTTTGACGAATGAGTTTGATATGCTGGCAAGCGTGTTTGTATTCCTGTCCAAATTNCTGCCGCTGTTCGTTTTTCCGTTGGGGTTCATNGCCCTGTTGCTTATTGCTGCCGTCTTGTGGCGGCGCGGCCGCCGGGCCTTGCTCCTGGTGGCTATCGCCGTTCTCTGGTTGGGCAGCAGTCGCTACGTCGCCTATGCGTTGATCCGCGACCTGGAAAGCCGCTACCCGCCCTTGCCGCCCGGAGAGCGGGCTGATGCCATCGTCGTCCTGGGCGGCGGCACACGGGGCGGCGACCCGCCGCGGCCGATCGTCGAGGTGAACGAAGCCGGCGATCGCCTCCTTTATGGAGCGACCCTGTATCATGCCGGAGCCGCCCCTGTAGTGCTGGTCACCGGGGGCAGCATCGAGTGGCTGACGCCGGAGGGCGTCGACCCGGAGGCGAATGATATGTCGTCGCTGATGGACCTGCTGGGCGTGCCGCCNGAGGNGGTGTGGCTCGAGAGCCGCTCCCGCAATACCTACGAGAACGCGCTGTACAGNNNGGAGATGTTGACCGGCGCGGGAATGGAGAGTGTTTTGCTCGTCACCTCGGCCATGCACATGCCCCGCTCCGTCCCCCTCTTTGAGGCGCAGGGATTGCGCGTGACNCCCGCGCCGACGGACTTCCTCGTGTCGGACGCGGAGTGGCAACAATTATGGCGCGGCGGCCCTATGTCGACGCTCATCAATTTGCTGCCGAACGTCGAATATCTGACCTACACAACCCGAGCCATGAAAGAATATATGGGGCTGGNCGTGTACGGGCTTCGTGGTTGGTTATAGGCCGACCGGCCGACTCAAGCCCCGGTAAGAAAATCATCCAGGTCGCGCTTTAGCTGGGCCAGAGANGGGTCGTGGATGTACATCATGTGGCCGGCCTCGTAATGCTTCATCTGAACGTTATCGCGCAGGCTCTCGTCGAGTTCCAGATGATTGAATGTGTAGCGCGTAGCCAGATACGGCGTGGCCAGATCGTAATAGCCGTTGGCGACAAATACCCGCAGATGGGGGTTCATGCTCAAGGCCTTGCGTAGTGTCTCGCCCACATTGACGTAACTGTTCTGGTGTTGCTCGAAGCTCCACGGATGCACTCGCTCGCTCAATATTTCATAGGGCAGATCGCTATCGAAGCCAAGCTCGCGGCGAATATAATCGTTGAACGTGCCGGAGTAAGCGCCCTGGATGATGGCGTAGCTGGGATCATACTCATGCCCTTCGCCTGCCGCGTCCCGGTCGATACCCAAATAGCGGCTATCGAGACGGCCGACCGTGCGGCGCTGGCGGCGCAGCAACTCTTTAACAAACCGGTGGATGTTAATCCGTAAGTTCGTTGATTCGATATAGTCGGACGACAAACCCGTGTAGCGAGCCAGCTTCGCGGCGATCTCCTGTCTTCTTTCACCGGANAGGGCGTCGCCTTGCAAGAGCGCCACGGCGTATTCGCCCATCGCGAACGCTTCCACCTCCGTGAGTAACTGCGTCAGGTTACCCTGCAGATCTTCCGCCAACTGCTTGTGATACCAGGCCGTCGCNGCGTAGGTCGGCAGAAATAGAATGAATGGCAGATCGTTGCCGGGGTCAAATTCGAGCGTCAGAAAGTTGAGAACGACGGAGATCAACAAGATGCCATTCAGGTACAAGCCGTGCCGTTCCTGCAGATAACCGGACAGGCCGGCCGCTCGCGTCGTGCCGTAGCTCTCGCCGATGAGATAGCGGGGCGACCCCCAGCGGTGATAGCGAGAGACGTAAAGCCGGATGAAATCCCCAACCGATTCGATATCAGCCTTGAAGCCGTGGAACTGCTTGTCCTTTTCGCCGGGGACGGCCCGGCTGAAGCCGGTGGTNACCGGGTCTATAAACACCAGATCCGTCTGGTCGAGCAGGCTGAATTCGTTGTCCACAAGGCGATAGGGTGGTGGCAGCGCGCGGCCGTTTTCCTCGAGGACGACGCGCCTCGGCCCTAACACGCCCAAATGGAGCCATACAGACGAGGAGCCNGGNCCGCCGTTAAAAGCGAAGGTGATCGGGCGGCTATTGGCAAAATCGGCTGCTGACTGACCTTCAGGGGCATCGAGGGTATAGGCCACAAAGAAAATGGCCGCTTTGGGTTTCTCGCCCTCCTTTTCGTCCTCGGACTTCAAGATAATTCGGCCGGTTGTCGCCGTATAGTTGAGGGGCTTTCCGCCAATCGTGACCTGGTGTTGGGTCTGGACGATCACGTCCGCTGGCGGCNGGATGTCGGCCGGCTTGTCATTCTTTCCTTCTTTTTCTTTGGATTGGTCTGTCATGCGATTCTCCCGGAGTTGATAGACCTCCAGCTTACCCAGAATCCCCCAATTCGCCACCTATTTCCCGTTCATGTATCTATGCCTGACCGATAAGGCGCNGAGCAGTATAATNNGGTAGCTTAGTCCATAGCGNCAGGAGTGTGTACATGGGATCGGAAATCACCAAGACAGAACTGGGGAATGGTTTAACCGTTCTCCTGAAGGAGATGCACCACGCGCCGGTGGCGACGTTCATGATCTGGTACCGGGTCGGGAGCCGGAATGAAATCCCTGGCCGAACGGGCATCTCCCACTGGGTCGAGCACATGATGTTCAAGGGCACGCCCCAATTCCCCGGCGATCTGATGGAACGAATGATCTCGCGGGAAGGCGGTTTCTGGAATGCGTTTACCTGGCTAGATTACACAGCCTATTACGAGACCATGCCCTCTGACCGCATCGACCTGGCCTTGCAACTTGAGGCTGACCGGATGNTCAATACGGTNATGAGCCCGGAAGAGGTNGAATCGGAGCGCACTGTCATCCTCTCGGAACGGGCGATGTATGAAAACCAGCCNCACTTTTTGCTCAACGANGAATTGACGGCGGCCGCGTTCCGNGTCCNCCCATATCACCACGAGGTCATCGGAGATGCTGTCGACCTACGGTCNATGTCGCGCGAGGATCTGGCTGAGCATTACCAGCGCCACTATAACCCGGCCAACGCCATCGCCGTTGTCGTGGGCGATTTCGATACGGCCGGAATGCTGGATCGCATCGGGGATGTGTTTGGAACCATCCCCGCCGGTGAAAAGACGGCGCCTATCTTGCGCGAAGAGCCAGTTCAGGCCGGCGAGCGGCGGGTGACGGTGAATGGCCCCGGCGACACGGCATATCTTACCTATGCCTACCGGGTGCCTGGCGCGGCCCATCCTGACTATCCGGCCCTGACGTTGCTCAACGCCGCCTTCGCTGGTGGCAGCAGCCTGGGTATGTTTGCCGGCGGCGGTTCGAACCGGAGTTCGCGACTGTATAAAGCATTGGTGAGCACCGAGCTGGCCGCCGGGGCGTACGGCGGTCTGACGCCGACCATCGATCCGTTTCTCTACATGATCAGCACGGTCGTCCGCGCCGGGCGGACCATTCCTGAAGTCGAGGCGGCGCTGGAGGCCGAGCTGGCCCGCCTGGCAGCCGAGCCGATCACCGAGGCGGAGCTGGCCAAGGCGCTGAAGAGAGCCCGCGCCCAATTCGTCATGGCCGGCGAGAGCATTTCCGGACAGGCGCAACTCATCGGCGCGGCCGAAGCGACGACGGGAGATTATCGCTGGTTTGAAACTGTGCTGGACCGATTGGCAGCCGTCACGTTGGNGGACCTCGAACGGGTGCGCCGGCAATATCTCCACCCTCGAAACCGAACTGTGGGCTTGTATGAGCCTTCGACGGACGGACAACCCCAGCCGCCGGCCGGGGCCGGCGCCAATTCGTGATGAAACTTATTCAAGGGTTTAGCCAATCCGTTTGGGAAAGAATTGGCGCGTTGGATTNGTCCCGGTGGTTGCCGGGTAAATTCGANAAAGAGGANAGCCGGCTTGTTGTTCAGTCAGTNGTCATNGGCATTGTCGTGTGGGGGCCAGTATATGTTCTGAAGATCGTTATTGATGCGACGTATACCGGGATGCTCCATTGGCTCGAAGGCATGCCTTCGAGCCTTTTTGTCCTGCTTCCCTTGAGCATCGGCGCGATGCTCGTCTACTTCCTGACCCGCTTTCGGGGCAGCTACATCCTTTATCACGAGGATAACGGCGAGGTCCATCGGCTGTCGGATGTGGAGGGCGACGGCCTGGAAAGGGCCATCGCGTTATACCACACTTCGGAACCCTCATTTGAGCGCACTTTACTTGGAAAAGAGGGCCTGGAATTGCGCTGGGAACTTCCCACGTATATGCTCGCGCTGCGTAAAATGGGCGCGACCTGGGCAACCCTCGGCAGTGGCGGCAGCGGCGGCCTGGAGGGGAGCGTCGCCCTGATCGGCGAGAGCCTGGCGGTCATGATGTTTAAGCCGCGCGCTCCCTTTCTCGAGGCACGGCGGCGCGTCGTCTGGCTAAGACGGCCGTTACGCTGGTGGTCAATGAAGGACGTAGATCAGTTGCAGACTGCCCAACTGGGTGGAATCGCCGCCGCGGTCGCAACGCTCACTGGTGCTCCTTTCATGTCCGCCTTCTTTGCGGCCGAGGTTATGTATCGCCGGCGACCACTGATTGAGAAGCTTATCTTTTCGCTCATATCGACCCTGGTTGCCTACTTCCTGAGCACGATTGCCCAGTCGGGCCGAGTGAGCTTCTTCGATTTGGAAACGCTCTACTTGCCGGCGACCGATTGGCGATATTATGGGCTGGTCATTGTGACGTCTGTTCTCATCGCCCTCGTCAGTATTTACTTCGTCAGGCTTCGGAGAGTGATCGATCAGGCCTTTCATCAATATTTCTCCAGNGGTTGGGNTAGGCTCCTNCTCGGCGCTCTCTTAACNGGACTGATCGCTGTTGCCGCGGTGACGATTGTCAATAGTTCTGGTGAATCTGTNCCGTTGAATCCGTTTACGCTGGTATTGGGTACGGGNGGGGAAACGATCGAGATGGCCCTTGCGGGCGAGATTACCTTGGTAGTGGCTCTGGTGGCGCTCTTTGGGAAGATACTGACCACGACCGTAACGATTGGATCGGGCGGCTCGGCGGGCTTGATGATCCCTTCCCTGTATCTGGGGGCGATGTGCGCGACNGTCGTAGCCAATCTGGCNCATTATGAGCCTATGCTGTTGATCGCNCCGGCCATGACGGCCAGCCTNGTTTCAATCGCCAATGTGCCACTGGCGGCCATCCTGATCCCGGTGGAGTTGTTCAGTTCCCATTACCTGCCCGCCGCTCTNCTGGCGCTCATCATCTGCACCTTACTCACTCAGGGCAANAAGATTTACCGCACCCAACGCGAGACGTTCGACAAGCGCCAGATCCTTCCCGGGGTCGAAGTGCGGAGGATTACCGTACCCGCTGAATGGGATGATAAGACATTGCTCGAACTGGATTTGCGCCGGAGATTCAACGTCACGATCATCGGCACCCTGGAGGCAACGGGCGGGAATGATCTGCCCAGGGTACGCCTTGAACCATCGACCAACTTGACGCTGCATGTGGGTGATGCCGTCATCGCCATGGGTAGTCCGGAGGCGCTTGATGGGTTGGAAAAAATCCTACGGTTCGAGCCAGAGCAAGAAAGAAGCAATCGGGTCGCGTAGCGGTCTTCGCTCGATTCGCGCCCGATAAGTAGTGAGGTATACCGTCTGTGCTAGAATCCACAGGAATGGCTAATGAGACCGATCTGATTTCTGACCTTCAGACGCTAAATGACATTTCCGTGGCGCTGAACCAGTCGGCCGACGTCCAGACGGCGCTTGATACGTCCCTGGCCAAACTTGTCCACCTGATGGGCCTGGAAACAGGCTGGATTTTCNTTGTCGACGGCGAAGCGAATGATCGCTGGGGTGGGCGCGGGTTTCGCCTGGCCGCGCATCATAACTTGCCGCCGGCCCTGGCCATCACGAACCCGGACGCGTGGGACAAAAGTTGCGATTGCCAGACAATGTGCCTGCAAGGCGACATGGTCGGAGCTTATAACGAAGTTCGTTGTAGTCGCCTGGGCAGCGTAATTGGCGACCGCAAGGACCTGGCGGTTCATGCCTCGACCCCGCTGCGATCGGGCGANCGCGTGCTGGGTATCCTGAACGTGGCCGCGCCGGACTGGTCCTACTTCACAGCGCGCAATTTAAGCTTGCTGACGAATGTTGGCAATCAAATGGGTATCGCACTGGAGCGGGCGCGACTGTATGACGCGCTCCAGGAGCAGCGCATACACGAGCAAGCCGCCCTATTGGATCTCTCACAGCAACTCCTGAGCCGGCGCGACCTGGACGATTTGATGAAGTTCATCGTGGAAGAGGTGCGGGTGCAGCTAAAGGCGGACGCATGCGCCGTTCTCCTGACCGGCCCCGATCCTGATTATCTCTACTTTCGCGCCGCGTCCGGCTGGAGGAACGACCCGGTTGGAANGGGGTATCGCGCGCCGGCCAACGAAGAGACGGGCTCCGGCCGGGTCATGCGCACGCAGCAGGTCTACCAGGTTGAGGATTTACAACTTCATGAGCCGCCGTTGTGGACCTCTGACTGGTTAGATAACGAAGGATTTCGGGCTGCGGTCATGGTTCCCCTGGTCGCGGCCGGCCATTCGATTGGCACGCTGGTCATTGATACCCGTGAGCCACGGGTGTTCACCGAAGGCGAGGTCAGGTTCTTGCGGCTGATGGCCAACCAGGTCGCCCTTGCCCTGGAGAAGGCTCGGCTCCACAACGAGGAGCTAGAGCGCGAGCGCATGGAGGAGGAGCTGACCGTGGCCCGGCAGATTCAGATGAGTATGCTGCCGGTCGCGCCGCCGCAACTCACAGGCTGGCAATACGCCTCCTACTTTGAGGCCGCTCACCAGGTGGGGGGTGATTTCTACGACTTTTTCCCCTTGCCGGGCGAGCCAGGGCGCTGGGGGGTCGTGATCGCCGACGTCAGTGACAAGGGGGTGCCGGCGGCTATTTTCATGGCCCTGAGCCGGACGACCATCCGGAATATTGCCCTCCGCGGCCGCGCTCCGGCCGAGGTGTTGACGTGGGCAAATCGATACATCCAGGAAGATAGCCAATCGGACATGTTCTTGTCGGCGTTCTATGCCGAGCTCAACGTCAACAATGGACAATTGATTTACGCCAACGCCGGTCACAATCCGCCCCTGTTGTGGCGCGCTCACGAGAGCGACTTCGTTTTCTTGCCCGTCACTTCACCCCTGTTGGGAGTATTGCCGGAGCTCGAGGTCTCCGTCACCACGGTGGATATATACCCGGGAGATGTGCTCGTGCTCTATACTGATGGGATTTCAGAGGCCCACAATGCAACCTATGAGGAGTTCGGTCTGACGCGTATGAAGGACACGATTCGAGACTTGATTCATTACAATCCCGATTCGAGCGCCGATGACATTCAGTATGCCATCGCCAATGCTGTGCGCGAATTTACCGGCAGCATGGTCCAATACGACGACATAACCTTACTGATCGTCAAGCGTGATGAGGCATTCCATGGCAACGAATAAATTTCCCGGCCCGGAAACAATTCGCCGGCACGCGTTCGATAACGGCATAATGGCGCTCGTTTACGAGAACATGGATAGCGGCACCGTGTCGATCGAGGGCTTGGTGCGCGCCGGCGCGGTCGTGGAAACGCGAGCCAATGCGGGTCTGGCCAATTTCACGGCCGATATGCTCATGCGCGGCACGCACAAGCGGTCCTTCGATGAGATATTTGAGGCTTTGGAGTCGGCTGGCGCGGGGGTGTCCTTCGGCGGCTCGCGGCACACATCCGGCTTTTCCGGCCACAGTCTGGCCGAGGACTTCGACCTTATTCTCGATATCATTGACGAGTCCTTGCGCCGGCCCACCTTTCCGGCCGAACAAATCGAGCGCCTGCGCGGGCAGATTATCACCGGCCTGCAGATGAGGGCCAATAACACGCGCCAGATGGCCTGGCTGGCTTACTATGAGGCAGCGTACAAGGAGCACCCCTACGGCCTCTCGGTGAGCGGCTATATTGACAGCATCGGCCATATNGATCGGGCCGACATGGTGGAGTTTTATGATCGCTATTACGGCCCCCAGGATATGATCATTGGTGTAGCGGGAGCAATTCCCGCGGACGACGTGCTGCGGAAGCTGGAGTCGGTATTCGGCGCGTGGCGGAATGAGGGCCATCAGAGGACCGCGCTTTCNCCGGATATCGAGCGCCCTCGTGGCTTGCAACGGCGTCACGTGCCTATGCCGGAGAAGCACCAGGCCGATATCGTCCTCGGATTGCCCGGCCCCCGCCGTTCGGCGCCTGATTATCTCGATGCCAGCCTTATGAATACGATATTGGGCGTGTTTGGGATGATGGGACGAATCGGCCAGAATGTGCGCGAAGAACAGGGGCTGGCCTACTACGCGTCGAGCCGGCTGGAAGGCGGGTTAGGCCCTGGATCGTGGACAGCGTCGGCCGGCGTGGCTCCGGATAAAGTGGAGCAGGCAATCGAGTCTATTCGCCATGAGATCCGGCGCATCATGAATGAGCCAGTGGCGGCCGAAGAACTGGCCGACAGTCAGGCCTATCGCACCGGATCGCTGCCCATGAGCCTGGAGACGAATAGCGGATTGGTGGATATCATTACCGATATGGAATTGTATGAGCTGGGTCTCGACTATCTGCAACGCTACAAGGATGAGATAAACGCCATAACGGTCGAACGAATCCAAAAGGCGGCTCAAAAGTACCTGAGCGCCGACGACATCGTGATCGCCGTCAGCGGCCCGGTGGAGGCGCTCTAATGCTGGCCGTGGGCGTGGACATTCTTGAAGTCGAACGAATGGCGCAGGGAATGGAGCGGCATGGGGCGCGCTTCTGCGATAGGTTTTTTACTGAGCGGGAACAGGCCCAATGCGCGGGTCGGGCGACGAGTCTGGCCGGCCGGTTTGCGGTGAAAGAAGCAGTGAGCAAGGCGCTCGGCACCGGTATCGGCGACGTGGCCTGGAAGGAGATCGAAATCCTCAATGATGAGAGCGGGCAACCGCTTCTAAACCTTCACGGGGCGGCGGCNCGGATGGCCGCCCAGCGGGGTTTGACCGAATGGGCCATCAGTTTGTCGCACACCACGACCCATGCTGTGGGTATGGCTGTGGCCCAGGCTGGTACCAATCCCGCGAGCAGCGTGCCTTCCGAGGCGCATCCTGTCAACCAGGTTCAAAACGAGAAGGGTTTATAAATGGGCCGCAATTCGACAAAGCTGGGCCAGCGACGCTTACTTGTTGTGTTGGCCCACCCGGATGATGAGTCGTTTGGGATGGGAGGCACGCTGGCCAGATACGCGGATGAAGGCGTCGATGTCCACATCGCCATTGCCACCGACGGTGTCGCCGGCTCGGTGGCCAAGGGGCACGAGGACAAGCTGAAGGAGCTGGCTGAAGTGCGGCGGAAAGAGGTGGAGTCGGCCGTGCGAGTGTTGGGCGGCACGCTCCACATGTTGGGATACCGTGATTCCGGGTACATCGGCGATCCGGCCAACCAGCATCCTGAGGCGTTTATCAATAGCGACTTTGAAGAGGCCACCGGCCGTGTGGTCGCTCTCATCCGCGAAGTTCGACCGCAGGTTGTCGTGACGCACGATGAGACGGGTGGCTATTACCACCCCGATCACATCTTCTGCTGGAAAATTACAAAGGCCGCCTTCGAGGGCGCCGGAGATGCCTCCCGATATCCCGACATCGGCCCGGCTCCCTACCGGCCGCAACGCCTTTACTACACGGCCTTCTCCAACCGAGTGGTAAAACTGTTGACCTTTCTGATGCGTTTGCGCGGGCAAGACCCCAAGCGCGCCGGGCGCAACAAGGATATCGATTGGACGCGAATTGGCATCGAGCCGCGCAAGCTNCATGCCCACATCGATTACCGGCNCTATTGGGATGTGAAGCGCGCCGCTGGAGNAGAGCATCCGAGCCAGGGCGGCGGCCCATCTCGGAGCCGGATGCTACCCGAGCCAATCCAACGGCGCTATCTGGCGACAGAGACATTCATCCGTGCCTATCCACCTGTACCCGACGGGTTCAGGGAGAATGATTTGTTTGCAGGCGTNGATACAACGGTCTGATGATTGTGCATTGCACGCAAGAGGGAGGATTGAGCTATGAGGTTTCGTCGAGTAATGAAAATTTTGGGATTTTTATCGNGTCTGGCCGCGGCGGCGGCGGCAATGGTCGTCGCCTATATGACCCGGCGGATGGTCGCTCCACCGCGACAGCCACTATGGGCAAACCCCGGTGATATGGGCCTGGAGTTCGAAAATGTGAACTTCCCGGCGCAAGACAGTGTTCGTCTATCGGGCTGGTTCATCCCCNCGAGCAAGGCCGAAAATCNCAATGGCGCGACTGTTATCCTCATCCATGACTGGACGTGGAACCGGTTGGGAGATGCGGCGGCCGACGTTCTGGCCAATTTGTCCGGCACGACGCCGGTTGAGTTGCTGCGACTGGCCCACNCGCTCCATTACGAAGNGTATCACGTGCNCNTGTATGACCAGCGCAACCACGGCGAGAGCGCGTCTCACCCCCCTGTCACCTTCGGACAATCCGAGGCGAACGACTTGTTGGGGGCGATTGCCTACCTGCAAACTCGTCCGGAAGTGGATAAGGGGCGGATCGGGGCGATTGGTTTCTCGATGGGGGCCAACGCCATTCTCTACGCCATCGCGCAGACAGATCAATTGGGCGCGGCGGTCGCCGTGCAGCCCATGACGGTTGGCACGTATGGGAAGGGGTATGCCGAGGACCTTCTTGGACTGCCCGGCCGGGCCGTTTTGCCGGTCGTGGAGGCGACTTATTCCGCCCTGTCCGGCGTGACCATCGGCGCTCTGCAGCCAGGGTTTGCGGCCGCCGGCGCAGGGTCAACCCCGGTGCTGTTCATTCAATGTAAACAGGATCATTGGGGCTCGCTTGATGACGCGGCCCGGCTTTGTTCCGTGACGCCGGAGGGGGAAGGTCCGCTTTACGTGGACGGCATTCACCGGTATGAGGGGTTCCAATACCTCGTCGAAAACCCACGGGTCGCGGTCAGCTTTTTCGAGCGTTATTTCTAGGCGATAAAGTATTCAAGAGAGAAGAGAGGGCGCGCGGAGAAAGGCGCGCCCTCTTTTTTATTGGGCGGCCAAAAATTCCAGATCTTCCGCGTCGACCAAGGCTTCGTCATCCCCGCTTTTTCGCCGGAACTGGCTCATATTCAAATCA
>JAACJX010000174.1 GCA_014237545.1 Ardenticatenia bacterium
CGACCGCTACCACTTCGCCGGCTACGTCGGCCCCCAGCCGGTTGGACCTGGGGCGCAGCAGCCCGCCGGACATGACGCGGGCCACCAGCGGCCGGCCGCGCATCAGGTAGCGGTCGGCCATGTTTATCGATGCGGCGTGGACCTTGACCAGCGCTTCGCCGGCGGCGGGAGCGGGTTTCTCGATCTCGACGAGGTGCAGGACGTCGGGCGANCCGTATTCGTTGCGGATGATTGCTTTCATGATGGTATTCCTCTGTTGTGTTGTTGGATTNGTCACCCGNTGCGCGGGTGGGGTTGNTTGAGGTTAAGGATGGGCTACGGATNGGCGCGGACNGGACGGGTTTTTAATATCCGTTTTTTCCNTTCNTCATCCGTAGCCCATTTCTTCTCTTATCAGTGACTANGCCCAATTACGCNGCTGCGCCTCANGCCCCGGACTTCGCCTTGTANGAGGTTGGCCCGCCGCGGCGATAGGCCAGCAGCTTGACGATCTTGGTCACGCCGCTGATCAGGGCGATGACNACCGCGGCGGCCAGGAANACCTCCGGCCCGCGGCCGAGGAACGGCACGTTGGCCAGCGCCGGCACGGCGNCCAGNAGCGCNNCCCACAGCGGNTCGAGCACGGCGTAGTACAGGCCAAANGCGCCCANGACCTCGAAGCCCGTCTCGGCCAGCAGCGCGCCNACCGTCCAACGGTTGCGTCGCAGGGCNATCAGGTTCATGAGCACCTGCCCCAGGATGGCCAGGATGAGCACGANCAGCCACATGACCGGCACCGGCATNACCTCGCCCGGGTCGCTCAGGTTGAAGCGCAGCGTCAGGCCGCCCACGCGCAGGTAGTAGAGCAGCACGATGGTAAAGAACGTGCCGATGGCCACACCGAAGCTGGCCTCAAGCCGGTCGATGCCGGCCGGGTCGTCGATCTCCGGCAGGTCGAACGGGTCGAANGTCTTGCTCTGGCCGGTGACNTCGTCCAGGTCCTCGCCGGAGTGCTGCAGGATGGCGAAGATGACCACCACGACGCCGGNCAGGATCCACAGCGATTGCGCCACGTTCATAAGGGTCTGGACGATCAGCCCNCCGAACGTGACCGTATCNCCGCCGAACAGGGCCAGGAGAACGTTGACCAACACCACGATGGGCGGCACAACNACCCAGCCGCGGCGNAGCACGGCCATCATGGANGGGTACAGGTCCGGGCCGATGAGGTACTGCTCGCCACCGTAGGAGGTGGCCATGCGGCGCGGGTTGCCCAGCTCGCGCAATACCTCGGCCGCCTGCTCGTCCGTGGGCGATGCGCCGTAGCGGTCCTCGAGCTGATCTTGAATCTGCGAGCGCAACTCGGCCTGGATGTCNGCGCGCTCCTTCTGGGGCACGTAGCGGCCCACCTCATGGATGTAGCGTTCAACGAGACTAGACATTTTTCTCTCCATATAAAATATAATGCATTACTTCAACCGTGCGGTTCCATTCTTCCGAGAGAACGGCCAGCACCTTGCGGCCCAACGGGCTGATCCGGTAGTACTTGCGCGGCCGGGATTCGCCNACGTCCCACTCGCTCTCGAGCAGGCCCTGCTTCTCCAGCCGCCGCAGCAGCGGGTAGAGCGTGCCTTCTTCGACGTCGAGCCCGCTCTCGCCTAACTGGCGGATCAGGTCGTAGCCATAGCGGGCCTCTNCCATCTGGCTGAGCACCGCCAGCACGACCACGCCCCGCCGCAGCTCCATGCGCAGATTATCAAATTGNTCATCTAATTCGGTCATATGCTGTGCTTACCTCAGTACTGTGTGTCGTACAGTAATATAATACTATATATCACACAGTATTGTCAAGTGCCAGTATTACGATTTCAAAGGTATGGGAGAAATTGGTGAATATTGCCTATGGCTACGACAGGTGTCACGTGTGGTGGGGGCGTTCCTGTGCCACCACCGGCGGGAGTGGGCCCGGCTGCCGCAGACCGTGTTCGTCACGGCCGTCAGCCTGACCGATACGGGCGATCTCGGCGGCGCGGGGAGGGNCTTTGTGGATAACCGGCGGCCGTCGGCGTCTTCGGAGGGCGGCTGGAGTTCGGTCGCCTGCTGTGGTGGGCGGTGCTGTNCGTGGCGCTGGTCATCCGCGCCCCTTCCGGCGACCGCCGCAACTGGGGGGCGATCCGCGCCTGGGCGGCCGCGCTACCGGCGGCGTTGGGGCTGGCCGAACCCGCGCCGGAGGCAGCCGCAGTTCAATAGAGCGTGCACAAGTTTTTCAGGATTGACTCCACAGGCTTTCCATCCGTCAAATCCGTCCCATCCGTGGATATGCGTGGTTAATCAACCCTCTTTAAAATCGGTCGTGCGCATTGTGCGTTCCTAGAGCGACTGGACCACGGGCAGGATGATCACCAAATCCATGCCCATGTGGAACAGCACCGCCCCCCACAAGCTGTCGGCCCAGCGGATGGACCAGGCCAGGATAAGACCGAGGCCGATCACCCCCAGACCGAACATCATCCCCGTGGCCGACTCGAAGTAGGTCGCGCTCATGTGCGACGTGCCGTAGGCCAGCGCCGTCAGGACCATCGTCGCCGGCCAGCCGACCTCGGCCTCA
>JAACJX010000446.1 GCA_014237545.1 Ardenticatenia bacterium
ATGTAAAGTCCCGAGCATGGCTTCTTCGTCCACACCACGCGCGCCACCTGAAACTATGGAATGCCCGTTAGCGGCCGCTAATGCACCCAGCGCGCGACTGTAGGCGCGGTCTTCCGGGGTGGCATGACGCGAACCCACGACGGCCAAACCGCCTTTATCTAGAAGCGCGCGACTGCCGCTGCCGAAGAGGATGGCCGGCGATAAAGTTCCTAATTTTTTCTTCAGCCGCATCGGGTAATCATTATCGGCACGCGTCATTACCCACAGACCCGCTCGGCTCCATTTTTCCACCAAAACCCCAAGCCTCATTCCCCTATCAAGCAATGCTTCTACGCGCTCGAGAGTAATTGTTTTGTCTTTCAATTCACTGAGCAGGGTGTGCGCACCTTCAGTTAGAAGGGCTTCTGGAAGCCAATTACGGTCCCTTAACCAAGCCGCAAACCGTCCCCATTCAGTTGCGGTCAACGGGCGCACAGATTTGCCCTCACCCGGGAATGGTACTGTTAGTAGTAGGGTAGCTTGAGTCCCAGGGGTCAACATGGATTATCTGTGGGAGCTCGTGGACGCGAGGGCAACCGGAAATACCGGCCCAACGCCGGCTTCTCTAAGCAGAATAGCCAAAATGGTCATTGTCCATCCTGAATCGATCATATCGTCTATTAATAACACCGGACCATCGGGTATATCCTGGGCAATCGTGAATGCCCCGTCAAGATTATGNCATTGATGGAGGTTGTTCTGTTGCAGCTTTTGCGGCTCATTGTTTCGTGCCTTTATGATAGCATCCACGAAGGGTAATCTTAATCTTGTCGCTAGCCGNCGAGCATAACAGGGCACCAAGTCCGGATGTCGTACAGACGGCACGCAGGTTACCCATTGAGGTTTTGGCCTGGGCTTCCATCGTTGCTCAATCATTTCNGCCAGTGCATCAACTAATTCGTCTCTAAAGGAGCCGGCATGCTTGTCAGCTGCCACAATTTTACCCCAGCCCGTGTCATTCCANCGAGAAAGGATGCGGCCGGGTTCGGCTTGTCGCTCGGCCGGAATCCTGCCAGCAAAGCCATACTCCGGCAAAGCGCCGTGCGGGACGAGGCGATTTGTGCGAAATAGAAATTCGGATTGATTCAGGAACAGCTTGGCGACCAGTACTTGTTGCGGGTCCACCTCTTCGCTCACAACGGGCTTGTTACGGCATACAGCGCAGCGCCCGCAGTCAGCCGGTTCGGGGTCATCCAATGCCGTTTGCAGAAAAGTCATCAGGCAGGTACGAGCACTAATGTATGCCTGCATCTCTTGCCACTCTAGCTGTCGCTGTTGGCTCAACCGCCGTATCTTCTCTTGATCCAGCTGGTATGAAACTGCGGTCCTGTGCCACTTACCCTCCATAAGCAGAACTGGGGAGGGTGATTCTACATTGAGGGCCTTGAGGGCATGCTCGATCTGACCACGGCGTATATTGACCCTGGAAGTTAGCTGGTCAGCCGTGAGTCCATCGCTCCGGCTCANTTCGTCCAAAAGTTTGCTAACCGTCTTCACATCCGGGAAGGCGCTATTACGAAAGTAAGCGTGGATATCATCATCCTCATCGCCGTGCATCAATATACCATAGGCTCGATTAATCCCACGACCGGCCCGGCCGACTTGCTGGTAGTAACTGATCACTGAGCTGGGCGCCTGATAATGGATCACAAATCCCAAATCAGGCTTGTCGTATCCCATTCCCAGGGCGGAGGTGGCAACCAGTGCTTTTAACTCATTCCTCAAGAGCCGGGATTCCAGATCTTGGCGGTAAGCAGCACTATCCTCGAAATTGGGGTCACTCACATCACTGTAGTAGGCTGGCGCCACGATTCCTTGCGAGTTTAACCAGTTGGAAACTTGTTCGGCGTCGCGTTTAGTCAGCGTGTAGATGATGCCTGTTCCTGGTAGTTTAGGCACATAGTGTGATAGCCACGCCAGCCGGGAAGCCTGATCGGGTAGGCGTAGCGTCTGAAGAATAAGACTTTTACGTTTCAGAGTACCGCGCTGGATGTCAATATTTCCCAACAAGTTGCGCACATCGTCAATGACGCGATTGTTCGCTGTGGCGGTGGTGCAAAGCAATGGGACATTGGGCGGCAACTGCTGCAGGATGCGCACGAGACGCCGATAGTCCGGCCTGAAATCATGTCCCCAGTCTGAAATGCAGTGCGCCTCATCGATAACAAACAACCCAACCCGCCCCGCTATCGGCAAAAGTATTTCTCGTATAAAGGACTCGTTAGCCAGCCGCTCGGGTGAGATCAGAACAGCATCCACCTTGTTCGCGAGAATTTGCTGTTTGATCGCTTTCCATTGTCCCTGGTTAGCTGAGTTGATGGTCTCGGCACAAATATTGAGGCGCTGTGCGGCTTCGATCTGATTGCGCATAAGGGCCAGTAGTGGCGAAATTATCACCGTTGGCCCCGCGTTACGATCGCGCATAATTCTCGTGCTGAGAAAGTAAACGAGGCTTTTACCCCAACCGGTCCGCTGCACGACCATTAACCGTCGTCGGCTGTTGACCAGCGCGTCGATAGCCTCTCACTGGCCGGGCCGAAAGAAGGCCGTCGGATCGTTGACTGCTGTTTGGAGAAGTAATTCGGCTGTGGATTTATCCATGGGAACCTTATATGCAGTGATCATATCAACCAATTCTTGCAGTAATCCTGTCGATTTTCGATTTTATTTGCCTCCTCGCCACCAAGTGGTATCATCCACATCGCTGCCGGTATCCACAGGTGGTCATCCACCTGTGCCCACAGGCGGCAGACGAGGACCTATGGTCAAATTTACCCTCCGCGTAGATGACGAAAACCTGATCGACCAGTTCGACGAACTGGCC
>JAACJX010000692.1 GCA_014237545.1 Ardenticatenia bacterium
GCTGGCCTATGAAGAAAGTGACATCGCCACCGAGAAACCGATCAAGGCCGGACACGATATGGGCGAAGGCCCGCCAATCCCGTTCCTACCCAAAGATGGGCCGCAACCGAGCATCTCCTTGTCCGAGTGGTCCTACGATTTCGGGAAAATCGGGCCAACTGACGTCGTGCAGAGAACCTTTGTGATCCTCAACGACGGCGAAGCGCCCCTGACCATTAGCCGGGCATATACGACCTGTGGGTGCACGACGGCTGAAATATCCGCCAGTGTCATTCCGCCGGGCAAGGTGGCAACGGTTGAGCTCGTTTTTGACGCCGGCTTTCACGACACCGCCGGCCAAACGATTCGCCGCGGGGTCATCATTGAAAACAACGATCCTGATTTCCCGCAGGCCGAAATCTGGGTGCAGGTGACTGTGCAGTCGAATTAGTTGAACTGGAGAACGGTATGACACGCAAACACCTTTTTCTCATGGCGATCGGCTGCCTGTTGCCGCTGGCGGTATTAGGGGTCTTTTTCATCTTTGATGTTCAGGTTAGCACCATAGTATTGTTTGGTTTGTTTCTTCTATGTCCAGCTGCACACCTTTTAATGATGCGTGGGTATATGGGGCATGGGGTTTATCCAGGAACCCACGTAGAACATGACGGCAATAACTGATGGGGTCGTACGACGTCCCAGGAGAGGAAATGGAAGATCGACAGACTACGGGGGCGACCCGTTCGACACAGGGCCGAGTGATCGCTCTGCTCCTTGAGCTTGGGTCGATTATCGTAAGCACGGTGTTGGCAGCGGCGTGAGCACGACCACCCTAGGCGCCGGCAATTATTACGGCTGCGACGGCACAGCATTTCAACGATCCCGCGCGCCCATATGCTCCTCACGATGGGGCCGAAACAACCGCGCAGGTGAGTCTACCGGAGAGTTATCGATTGGATGTCAGCTTAGGCGATTTGGGCAGGGCAATCGCATATATAACTTTGCGTTTCAAAATCGATGTCGACAGCGAAATACTCTTACCACCAGCTGGATTGATACCCACACGCACCTTTGCTTAACATAAATGGCAAGATACTGGTCGAGCGATAGGGTTTTCGAGCCGCTTTTTAGTTCGCTGAACATTTATTGGCGTCCAGGAATCGCAATTGCCCTGCCCCTATATCCGAGACATATTGACGACCTCAGAGAGAGTTGTATTGTTGAAAAGGCAACAGGTTGATTTTACTCTTTTATAAAGAGGAAAAACGAGGAGAGTATAGATAGAATGGAACAAAATCATAGCAAACAGGGAAACTACCTAAGATTCTTTGCCATGATCGGAACGGCGATGGTCATCATGTACTTTTTAATGTATCTGAATTCCTATCAGATACTGGAGCATGCCCGGTTCAGCGAGACAAGGCTGTTCATGACAACAATTATGGGTGGGGCCATGATGGCAATCATGCTGTTTTTCATGCTGGGGATGTATAAGAACAGCAAGGCCAACGCCGGAATCTTCATTGGTGCTGCCCTCATGCTGCTGGTCTCTGTCTGGCTGGTACGCAGCCAGGTAACTGTCGATGGCGTAGACTATATGGAAGGGATGATACCCCATCACTCCATTGCCATATTAACCAGCGAGCGTGCCAGAATCGAAGACTTGCGGGTGCGCGAACTTGCTGATGAGATCATTGAGGCACAACGTAGAGAGATTAAGGACATGGAGTGGCTGATTGAGGATATCAGAATCAACGGCGTAGCTGAAACACAAGAGGAAGCGAATTCAAGACCAGTACCGGAGTTTTCCGGAACTCCAGAATAACCTCTCGATTAAGAGGTATCATCGAAGACCCGAACTTTCTTCTTTTGGATCGAATGGAAGGTTGTTTTTCTTCTTGCTGGGCTTATTCCGCTAGGGTCGTCATGCAGAAACCGGAACCGCCGTTTTCTGGCAGAGAAAGTGATGTCGCCGATTCAGGGGGCATCCGGCGCTTATCCTTTTGACCGTTGCGGTTTTACCCACCCACCAGGTCAATGCGTTCCTGATGTCCTCCGGCGGATAACGTAATGCAGACTATTTTAAGGCTGACGGCGGAATGACCTTACTATTTCTTGTGGTCGTAGTGCCCGTATTTTACTTTTTCTATCTATAAACTCGGAAATCAGAGGTTTTCAATGACGAATAACAAATTCCCAAGTCACGTTGGTTTCATTCCCGATGGAAATCGCCGCTGGGCTGTAGATCATGGTCTGTCCAAAGAATCTGGATATGCTCACGGCATCGACCCTGGATTCCTATTGTACGAGAAATGTAAAGAATACGGGATCAAGGAAGTTTCCATCTATTGCTTTACCCAGGATAACACCAAGCGGCCTTCCCTCCAGAAACAGGCCTTCATCGAGGCCACCGTTGCATTCGCCTTCGAGATTGTGCGCCGTGGGGCGGCTTTGTTAGTTGTCGGCGATGAAACTTCGCTGCAATTCCCCGTTGCGTTGAAAGAATTCCGGCAGCGCCAGGGCGTTGGGGTGAAAGTGAATCTACTTGTCAACTACGGCTGGAAATGGGATCTGGCTGGTCTCAAAAACGGCGGCCTGCATTCAGATGAAGTTTCACGGCTGGATTTGATTGTCCGCTGGGGAGGCGCACACCGATTGAGCGGTTTTCTCCCGGTGCAATCAGTTTATGCGGATTTTTATATCAGGGATGAATATTGGCCAGATTTTGAGCCACAACATTTTGATCAAGCGCTCGCCTGGTTTAAAACGCAGGATCAAACACTTGGCGGGTAATCTGGCATACGTCCACAATGAGAAATCTCATGCTGCTCAAACATTTTTTCACCGGCAAAATTGCTCACAGCTCTTACCTTCTCGCGGGACAGAACTATTGTGCCGTCATCGATCCTCAGCGGGATGTCGATGTCTACATCACCGAAGCCCGTACGATGGAGGTGGAAATCACCCACATTCTTCAAACCCATCTTCATGCTGATTTCATTTCAGGACACATGGACTTGGCGAAAAAAACCGGTGCAAAAATTTACGTAGGGCTTTATGGTCTACTTTCGGGATAAGTCGCTCGATAATAACCGACACTTTTCATCAGTAAGCATGGTGTGTTTAATTGTAACCGTCTCATCCTCAAGGACAGTACTTTCTACTAACAATCGCAATACTTCCTGCTTGACTTCCCGTGTTGCATTCTCCGTCGATTTTTGGGCAACTGCACAGAAATCGGCAAAATGTGCATGATTTCCGCTTTGTCAGATTTTTTTCCTGTTGCCGCTGCATTTGTTCGATTCGGGCTGCAATGTTATGCCTCTCTTTATCTAGTTTCTCCTTCCGTTGACATAATTCATTTTTATCAATCAGGCTATCTTGAAATGCATCCAACAAACGGTTCCACTGTTGTTCCAGTTTCCGCTGCCTAGCTTATAACCGACCTAATTCATCCGGCATTGTGTCATATTCTTCAGTTTCTGCTGCCCATGCGGCGACGATCTGTTCCGGATTTTGTAATAAACCCGTTATAGCTTCCCAAACGATAGGTTCAAGAACTTTTCCGGCTACATCACAACTGTGGTTGGGTAACTCCGAATGTTTTTGATTACTTCTGCACGAATAATAGATTCGACCATTTTGGGTGCGCCCCTGCATCGTATACCCATGCGCACCACTAACAACCAGACCCCGTAATAAATAGAAATTGCTTTTATTATTGCGCTGTGAAAACTTCTGATTCATCTTCAATTGCTCTTGGGCGCGTTGCCAAACATTGAATTCTACCAACGGCGGTACTTTTAATTCGATCCATTCTTCCTCCGGCCGTAGTTCAAATTGAGCTGCTTTACGTTTTCCTCGGCCTGTTTGACGAGGCGGTGTCTACTTCTTGCGGCTGTACCCAGGCTGCTCTAGAACCGATGACCATAGCGCCAGGGGGAACGGAACGCTACGCATTGTTTTCGACTCCGGGGTGCATGGCGAGGATTTGACCGGAGTGCTTATGCGGCAGGTCTTTATCGCTTCCAATGACCAGGGGCAGCCCGGGGCAATCCTCGAATTCGCAGCGAACATCCTGCCACCGGACGCGCCATAGACCCGTTTTATACGCCAAACGGCGCATGCATAACCGTGTTCAACTTGATTAGAATCCTCATGTGGCCATGCGCCTATCTCTAGTTCATAGAGTTAGATAAGACATTGATGATGCTGCGTGGATGGAAAGCCGCGGCTGCCAATTGGCGGCCCCTAGTTTTGAGGAGACCTTATATGAAGTTGAGATTCGCCGTAATAATGTTGTTAGTCCTGGGTGCTCTCGTGCTCGCCGCTTGTTCGTCCCAGGAAACGGTCACGACGCCTCCTGAACCAGTAGATGTTACACTGACCACCACTGACATTGCCTACGACAAGAACCGGATTGAGGTAGTCGCCGGTCGTCCCGTAAGCCTCACACTACACAACGCGGGGGTATTAGAGCATGACTTCAGCATCGCGGAAATGCCGCACAGCGGCGAGGTCACGGAGGATGATACAGAAGACGAGATGGCGGGACACGACATGAGCAATATGCCCGAAATGGACATCCATGTAGCTGCGCCTACAGACCAAAGCAATACGATAGAGTTCACCCCAACTACTCCCGGTGAGTACGAATATTTTTGCACAGTTGCCGGACATAAAGAAGCCGGAATGGTTGGAACGCTGGTCGTGCAAGCGCCCTGATATCCCATGTAA